>NZ_FRAX01000015.1 GCF_900142465.1 Fibrobacter sp. UWH6 | reverse complement strand
ACGCGATTTCTACCCGCAAGTACACCGAAGAGCTGATCAAACAGCAGGAAGAGGAAATCGCAGAGCAAAAGCAGGCCATCGAAGCCAACAGGCAAGAACTAGCTGCGAACAAACAGGAGCTTGCAGCGAATAAGCAAGAGCTAGAAGCAGTGAAAGCCCAAGCCGACAAAAACGCCAAGGAACGAGACGCATACGCCGAGATTCTCAGGCAGCACGGCTTGCTATAATTTCAAATAAAAAAAGGCTGCGCTAAATTTCAGATTTAGCTTTACTTCAGCAGAATCTTCAGGAGAGATTCTGCCGTTTCATTTTCAACGAAACGGACGCCTGTCACGGGCCTATATTTAAAGGCCATGTACTTTGCAAGTTGCAGGGCAGCGAACTTGCGGTCCTGAGAATAGCAGACGGAAAGTTCATACGTTCCATCTTCTGCAGATGACAGGCAATCCATCTTTGAAGCCATTTCACAGATGGTCTCGTCAGGCAGTTCCAGCAGTTCCTTGATCTTATCGCCGTCTTCGGAATTCAATTTCAGCTCGACGCCATCAACATCTGATTTCGTCGTATTGGAGAAAATCGATTCCTTAAGGCCTAGGAAGGTTTTGTTGTTTGAAATTTGCATTAGCGAGACTTCTTGATTTTATACAGCTTTTTATCTGCGCGATTGAACAGGTCGGGAATGGTCTCGCCAGATTCCTTGACCGCATCATAGCCGATGCTTACAGATAAGGGGCACACAAAGTTTGCGGATGCCTCGGCAAGGGCGGCCTTGATTTCCTGCACAAGGCCATCGCACTCCTGCTCGCCATTGTACTTGGCCACCACCACGAATTCGTCACCGCCAAAGCGGGAAATAAAATGCCCCTTCGGACCACAGACTTTCTTGAGGACATTGGAAACAATGAGCAAGGCCTCGTCACCCTTCATGTGGCCAAAGTCATCGTTGATATGCTTGAACTTGTCCATGTCCAGCACGAACAAGTAAGCCTTGCCTTCGACAGGCGGATTCTGGATAAGACGATCCAGATAAATGTTAAACTGGTTCCTGTTATTCAGCTTGGTCAAGGGATCCGCAGAAACCTGCCCACGCTGATCCGACAGATGGTTGGTCAACAAGGTCAGCGCCATGCCCATGGCAGAACTGGGAAGATCCGGAAAGAACACTTCCAACGTCATGCCCACAATGGTAAAGAAGCCGAAGGACGACAGGGAAAGATACATGGAGCGGTCTACATAGAAGCGCTTATTGAATGCCCTGCTCAGGCAGCCAAACATGGGAACAAGCAGGTAAACGCCAAGAATAGCCACGTAAGGCAAGTACAAGGGACCGCGCATATAGCCATCGGCCGCATCCACATAAAAGACCCAGCCATTCCAAATAGAGAGAATGCTAGCCACCGCGAAGAACGCCACCGGCAAGGAAATCAAAATACGAATCCAGGTGCTAAGACTTGGCTTAATGAACACGCGTCTCACCATGTAGACAAGCCACATCCAGGGCAGCAAGGCCGTCACCGCAAAATAAAGTCCATTGAAAGCCCGGGTCAGAAAAATTCCATCAGCACCAAAGAAGCCTGGATAGGTCCCGATATAGAGAAGACAGGAAGTGATGGCCACCAGCACGCTACGTACAAACAGAGCCCGGACGCCGCTATGGCGGATAGGCACATAGGCACTTTGCAGCACCAGCAGCAAAATGAAAATACAGAAAAATAAGACTCTTACAGATTGAGGGGTCATTGACATTAATATAAATACAAACCGAAAGGGGCGGCCAATCTTTTTCAGCCGCCCCACACTCTAGGCCGCTTTAAACCGCAGCGATCTACTTTACAAAGGGCCGCAGGAGGATTTCAGCCTCGTCGCCTTCCGCAAAACGGATGTCGCATGTGGGAACGTAATCGAAACTCACATACCGGCAAAGTTGCATGGCGGCAAACTTGCGATCCTGGGAGTAGCACATCGAAAGACAGAACATCCCGTTGTCGGCGGGAACGGGCCGCCCCACCTTGCCAAGGACTGCCTCCAGGGACTCCCAAGGCGTTTCCAGGAGCATGGCCACCTTCTTGCCGTTGGTAAAATCGTATTCCATATACGAGCCCCTCACGATGGAGTTGGTCAGGGTGTAAATGACGTTTTTCTTTAGGCCGAAGAAAGCCTTCTTGACCTGGATATGAGAATTCTTGAACAGGCCACAAGCCAGTTCCATGTTGTTTATAAATTCCATTTTCTTTCTCTTTTTTGAGTGGATAAAAGGGGGTTCGCTCGCTCGGGAAGGCAAGCGCGAAAACCGCGGTTAGTGACCGCGATGAACGTCTAATTTTTTTTGAGAAAGAAAGATTAACAGAGCATACGTTCTAAGGTGTACACAAAGTAATCCTTAGAAACGTTAGAGGTTCGGGTAGGAGGAATCCCCTGCTGCAAATGGATTGCATCCGACGTAACTGCACCATGCAGCAAATCGCTCCAGGGGCCTGCAATCTTGAGCAGGGCTCGGCTGCCAAGGCCACCCTGAAGTTTGCGGGAGCTTAGCCTCTTGAGAAGTTCGCCCCTGATCGAAGTGCGGGGAAGCAATCCTCGAGTGTCATCCTGTGCGTCAAGGATCGCAGCGGCTCCGTCTTGATGGACCATACCGGTTTGCAGTACTTCCTGTGACGTCCCCACATCTTTATCTGAAACATAGGCACCGACATTAACGCTCAGGAACAACGCAAAAATCGCGTTTACCAAAAGCATCAAGATATTTTGCCTAAGCCAGTTCATAACGAATAAACTACAAAAAAATCGGGCCGGTCAGTTGTAATTTTTTAGAAAAAAGGCGATTTTTTTTGTCTACAGCCCTTTTTACAGAAGTAAACAGTTTTTGCTACCGCCACCCACCCGACCGCCCCCGGGCCGAAGTATATTTCTGTACATGGAAAACATGAAATTTGGGATTCTTGGGTGCGGCTATATCGCCGATTTGATGGCAAAGGCCGTAAAGACTTTAGAAAACAAGGGCATGGGCGTAGAACTTTACGCCGTAGCCGCCAGGGACAAGGAAAAGGCCCAGGCCTTCGCCTCCCAGCACGGGGCCCGCAAATTTTATGGAAACTATGAGGACCTGGCAGCCGACCCGGAAGTGGACCTGATCTACATCGCCACGCCCCACTCCCACCATTATGAACAGGCCAAGCTGTGCATCAACGCCGGCAAGAACCTGCTGATAGAAAAGGCATTCTGTGCCAACGCCAAGCAGGCCACCGAAATCATCGCCCTGGCACGCGACAAGGGCGTTTTCCTTTGCGAAGCCATGTGGACCCGATTCCTGCCAGCCGTGCAGACAGTGCGTCAGTGGATTGCCGCAGGACGCATCGGTGAAGTGCAAAGCGTCGAGGCCGATTTCTCGCAGCCCCTAACTCATGTGGAACGCCTGGTGAACCCCGCCCTTGCAGGCGGCGCATTGCTGGACCTGGGTATTTACAGCCTGACCTTCGCCGACCTGTTCCTGGGCGGACCCATCGCTAATCTGGATGCCCGCTGTATCAAGACAGACACCGGTGTGGATGCCACCGACTGGATCAACATTACCTACAGAAGCGGCAAGAAGGCCTACCTGAAAACATCCATTACGGAACCGTGGCATAACGAAGGAACCATCTACGGAACCCAGGGCCGTATCCGCGTGGCGAACCTGAACAACATGGAAGAGTTGCAGGTTTATGACGCCACCGGCGCCTTGGTAGAAAGCGTGAAACCGGAATCCCTCTGCAATTGCTATGAATATGAAGTCCTCGCATGCAGCCAGATCCTTCGACGCGCTTCGCTTGCTCAGGATGACACAAACGCAGGTTTGCTTGTTCAGGGCATCGAAGCGGGAGAATGCGCGGAAATGCCCCTGAACAAGACCATGGAAATGATGGAGCTGATGGATTCCCTGCGGGAACGATTCGGTGTCAGCTACCCCTTTGAAATTTCGCCGGGCGACACCTGGAACCGCAATGGCGACAAGTCCATACTGCAGGTATTCGACATTGAAACCAGCCGCATCACCTCGCTGAAAAGATTCGACTTTGTCATCGAGGCCCCCAACTGGAGTGCCGACGGAACTTACCTGACTTACAACAGCAACGGACGAATCTACAAGATGGACTTGATCCGCGATAGCGACGGCAACCTCGCCGCCGGCAAAATCGAAGAAGTTCCCAGCCACTACGTAAACAACTGCAACAACGATCATGTGCTGGATCCCGATGGTAGCGGCCTCTATGTCAGCCACCACACCAAGGAAGACGGACTTTCCCGTATCTACAAGATTTTCTTTGACGGACGTATGCCGCAGTTGGTGACTCCCCTGGCCCCCAGCTACCTCCACGGCATCTCCCCCGACGGAAAGCACCTGGCCTACTGTGCCGAACGAAACGGCGAATACGACATTTACACCATTCCTGCCGAAGGCGGAAACGAAACCCAGCTCACAACCGCCCGAGGCCTTAACGACGGTCCCGAATACGATTGCAAGGGCGAATACATCTACTTCAATTCCGTGCGCACTGGCCGCATGCAAGCCTGGCGTATGAAGGTGGATGGCTCGGAACAGGAACAGCTAACTTTCGATGAACATCGGAATACATGGTTCCCCCACATCTCGCCAGATCTGCAGAAGATCGTCATGGTGGCCTACCACGAGACTGATGTTCGCCCCGGCGAACACGTGCCTAACAAGATGGTGGAACTGCGACTGATGAGCGCCAACAAATCCGAGAACGGAACCCTAGACATTCCCAAGACTATCCTGAAACTCTTTGGCGGGCAAGGGACCATCAACGTGAATTCCTGGGCTCCCGACAGCAAGCACTTCGCTTTCGTCGTTTACGAAAAAGGCCGCTAATTTTCTGGCTAGTGGTGACAATTCACCATTCAATTTCAGACTGATGGTTGGCGAAGTTCTGCATTCAGAAACCGCTACGGCAATCAGATAGAGAATGTAAGGGACGCCGTCACGAACATTCCGTTTCCGAAGCGGGCAATGGCACGGCTGTCATCAGAGATAATGGACGGTCCGCCGGAAGTTCCTCCTGCGGAAGGATCTGAAATTTCTCCGCCTTCTACTGAGTTCATGCCATCTGCGGTCTTCTGCACGTCAATGTAGAGGGGCACAATCTGACGAGCGTGTAGCGAAAGAGCCAGACGCCACCATTTAAGATTCAGGCCCAATCCGACAAAAGTTCCAAAACAGCTGGCCTCGCGACCGAACGCCGTTTCTTTGGAGGCTGTAGCAAAAAGTACCGTCGTCTCTTCAACTTGCTTGCCATCGATAGAACCGTCGGCGTAAAAGAAATCCGCCGAAACGACAGGCTCCAGCGTAAGGCTGCGGGTACCTCCTGCGGAACCGAGCCCGAAAGGTTTGCGGTAAGCGGCACCCACCATGACGGCAGAGATTTCCATGTCAGCGGTTTCTCTGAAATTCTTCTGCAAGAAGCTGAACGAAAGCACCTGCAGTACGGAATTGGGCAGGGCGCGGTTAGGGGCCAGAGATTCGTAGAAGCGGCTGCCCGAGTTGGTCAGATGTAATTCCATGCGGGCGGCAGCGGCGGAAACATTTACGGGGCCTATGTCAATCCCGAAATCAATCAGATGGAATGAACCCGAGAATGGCAAATACAGGAACCTTTTGCGATTACCGTCCTGGGAGCGAATTCCCTGCATGAACAAATCTGCGGTGACGTAAGTGTAGTTCAACTCCGCACCGAGCCGATCGAGGCCGAACCCAGCGCCCAGAATCCAGACGCCAAGGGAATCCCTGATGTAGTATTCTTCGTCGCGGTTTACCGGACTGCTGCTGACGTTCCCCAGGGAACCTCTCAGACGATATCCGCCGAATTCGACTTCGGCCCATGCGTCCTTCTGCAACAGGGACGATTCCCAGCCCGCATCAATTACAGGCAGTCCCGTCCCCTCTTCCGGGGTCCAGACCATACGGCCCACCCCAAGGGAAATCCCCTTGAAACTGGCACCCAGCAGCACATGGTCGAACTCGCTCTGGAACCCGGCCATAAAGTTTGCGGTATTCCACCCGACATCCAAATCCCAACCTTCTATCCACTGAAATTCCAGCTGAAGATAGTCAATGCCGCCAAAAAAGGTATGGGATCCAACATGTACCGAATCCCGGTTAGACAAAAAAAGCCCGCTGCAGGCAATTTCTGCACTGCAGGCGAGGCTTACGGCCATTAGGCAAATGGCGAGAATCTTACTCACGATTAATAGTCGTAATCGTAGTCGTAACCGTAGGATTCATCATAGCCGCTCTGATAATAGTCATAGTAGTAATCATCATCGTCGTAATCATCGTCTTCCATGAATGCTCCGACCCAGTCCCACAATTCATCCGTGGTCATCTTGGGGAACACACCGCCAAAAGTTACATCGGGGAAGATGATTACCTGCTTCAGTTCTTCTACGGAGTCGAAATTGTCCAGTTCAATCACAGAAGCAGTCTTGTTTCCCTTGGCATCGGTAAAGTAGAACATATTGGGCCGCGTACTTCCACGAGTCTTCAAGAACTTGACCACGCCGTCTTCCACCTTGCAGAATTCCGGACTGATGGTATATGCGTACTTTTTCAGGATCAGGCTGTCCTTCATCTCGTAGTAAGAGGGCACGTAGTAATCCATCAGGCTGAGGGTTACGTCGCAGCCGTTTGCCACCACATCATAGGCAGCATCAGCATAGGTGTAAGACCCTAAATAGCCATAGACCATAACCATAAGGCCATCGGCAGCTTCATCGTCAAAGTAATATTTCTTGTCCACAATATAAGCGGAACGATTATCGATCGGGCCAGAAGTAGAGGCAACATTGTTTTCAGCCATAAATTCCAATTCAGAGGCACCAAAGGAATTTCCATCCAAGCCTTCTTCCCAGAAGCTGCCAGGAAGATCCTTGTACCAGTCAGCCGGATCCACAATCTTGTAGTAAGGCAGATACTTCTTGAAGTTGGTAATCTTGAAGAACTTGCCCAGGTTCACGACAATGCTGCGTTCGCCCAGTTTGAATTCCATGTCGCCATGGAGAGCATTCTTGAAGAAGTTTAAGGAATCAATAACCATCTGCAAGTCAGACACGCTGACATCGGCATCTTCGTCATTGCCCACCACATAGACATCATTCATCTGGGTGGCAAGACCGTTGGCGGCTTCGTTAATGCCATACTGCAAGCCAAGCTGCACATAGGTAATGGCGCTATCCAGCATATTGGGGATCGCTCCATAAGCTTCGGCCCAGTTATCCTTGATGGTTCCAAAGCTGTTGTCTGCATCCATAAGGCTCAGCAACTTCTTGACACCGGGATTGGTCTTGTAGTTGGAGATGTCCATGGAATCCAGGGTCTCAATCCAACGGAAGGATCCGTTTTCGGTAATGTCCACATTGACACTGGCCACGCCAACCAACAAGGCTCGCATCAAGTAGAGGGCGCCGAGGGCCGGGGCGAATTCACCATTGTCAAGTTCCACGGGGCGGCTGCCACCGTTATACTGAATCGTCACGTTACCATTGCGAACCACGTTGGTCAGGTAGGTAATGGCGGTATCCGTTACAGGCAGCAGGTTTTCGCCGATGGCATCCTGCACGCGCACGATTACGGACTTGCCAGAGGCTTCCTTAGCCAGGGCGCGGGAACCCACCACCACCTGAGCAGTCTGTTCACTAGAAATCTTGTAGAGGCTATAATTGTCGCCAGTCTCGATGGTACCATTGCCCCTCAAGGTATCGATCAAGGCCTTCAAGCCATCGTTATTGACAATGTTGGCGATAGAGGCAAGGGCGTAACCCACCTGGGCTTCACAGTTTGCAGGATTGCCTGCAAGAATGTTGCCGTAGGAACTCTTGACAGAGGCACCCTTCTGCTGGGCCCCCTGCAAATCACCATCGCTCAGAGCCTTGAAATATTCAACCAGGCCTTCCTTGTTTTGTTCCAGTGCATAGACCGAACCCGCATCAATGTCAGAGTTACAGCTAGCAACATCAAAGCTCTGCACGTCGCTAGAGCCAGCGGCAACTGCGTCGGAACTGGAATCGGAATCAGAGCATCCTGTAAAAACACCAGCCAAACCAAACATGGCAAGGCCGCATGCAGCAATCGCTGCAGACTTCACAAACTTCATGGGAAATCCTCCTATTTAACGACTACCCAAAAGATATCGAACAGGAATATAGCACATTTGTAAGCAAAAAAAATCGTTCAACCCGAAAGTCGAACGATTTTTCTTTTTTAGCTAAGGAGTAAAGCCAAATTACCAGGATTCATGGAGGTTATAACCGAGAAGCACGCGGCCACCGTTGTTGCGGTAACGCTTAATGACGATCTGGATGTCATCGGAAGACTGAGCCACGAAGTCAACCATTTCATAGCCATTCATGCTAGATTCGCTTTTATATTCCACACGATTACCCATTTCATCCTTGGTAATGACCTTGAGGTCAATATCCTGATGAACAGTGTTCCTGCTGATCATGTTATCACCGCGCATGAGCCAGGCGATAGCAATACGATAACGTCGGCCCTTAGTGATACCAGATTCGGTAAATTCGATAGTGTTGGAGTTGCTGAAGTGGCTGGAGTTCTTACCCATCCAGTAACGGGAACGGTTGTTGGTAATCATTTCATCGAACTGGGGGAGACCCATGCCAATGTCACCGGCATCGTTGGAAACACGACAATCCTTTTCGTAGGCATACTTAATTATATTAGCGTCGGAAGCGTCAGTGGCAGTAGTCAGCAACAGAGCCTTAACCACTTCCGGATGCCACCTATAGAAGGAATTCAAGGAAATCAAGTCAGAAACCAGGCCTGCGGTATAAGCAGCAGCAACTTCAGATCCATAAGCAGTCGGAACATACGGATCACCAACGCTAAGATTAGTATTGCCCGAATAAATATCATAGGTCTTGTCTTGATCTATGTACAAATATCCGTAACCAGAAATTTCAGGCTTGATAAAATTGGTACCCGAAGCAGAGAACGTCGGATTGGAAATCGATGGGTAAAACACCTTTTTTTGCATAGGTTTGATTGCACCAACCGTAATCGCATTCAAGGCGGCAGCATTATTATTTGCCATTTCCATCGGAGCAACGCCTACCACACGGTTGTAGTAGATGTAGTCATCCAGAATAGCGGACTCTTCACCATAGATATTAAGATTTCCAGTGTTATTCTTATAAGCAGATGCATTCATAAGACCAACAGCAAGATTCTTGTTTTCTGGATTTTCGGGAAGAACTGCAAATCTCTTCTGATCTTCGTAGCAACCTTCATCATAAACGTAGACAAGTGCTTCGGGAGCGACATGAGAAACCGTTCCGGCACGACGAGTGGTCCTAATCCTAGTTTCAGCATCGTGAGAAGAGGATTTAGAGCAAGTATAACCATTCATCTTATTCTGAAGACCGCTATAAGTATTGCCCTTGTCAAAAGCAAAAACATTTGCATTATAACCATAGGCGGCATTATTGTGAGCGTATAGTCCGACACCGGTATTTGCGTGAGCATGTTCAATATTAAGGTAATAACCATAATGGTAACCATAATACTCGCTGCCGTACGGAGCAGTATTAGAGGCACGAACACTATAGGTCGGAGCAGGAGGATACAGGGTAAAGGAGCTAGGAATAGCAACCTTGGGAGCCACGTAATTACGATAGTAAGAACGGTAACGCTGTTCGATGGAATTTACGTCAGATTCGTAAGACTTCTTGCTCACGGCATTACCCTTATCGTACAGGTAATACTGTTCGCTATAACCCGGACGAGCAAGCATACCCTTAGAAACAAATGCGCCATAGACGGTTTCGATATTGTCGCTACCATCGTTGAACGGATTGTCCTTGTACACATCCTTCATGGAAGAGTATACTTTGCTTGTAGAAGTTGCTGCCAGGGGTTCGGCAGTCTTCTGAACGGTAGCGTTCTTGAGAAGGACGGGCTGCTTCTGATCTGCGCCAATGGCACGACCGAGAACATCTCGCTTAAGGGTGACTGTATTTTCTGCAGAAGCGTAGGCACTAGCGGCAACTACACCTACAGCCAGAACGGCAGTAAGTTTTTTCATCGTTTTCCTCTTTGTAACCCTACGCATTGTGAAAATGCGAACAAAATTTAGATAGAGATTCTTTTATTCAAAGGCCTACAAGAATAAAATATTGTCTCAGGAAAAATCGCATGATAAAAATCACGTAAAAACGCACATCACTCACGTTTTTTCAATTTTCGAACAAAAAAATAAAATGCAAGACCAAGAAACTCAAGGACGTAATAAGCAACACTGAATAGTCACTAGTCAAGTTCAGACGAAAAGGAAGAATTTCAAAGAAAAACTACTTATAACGCAACAGAACCAAAACACCTTCGTACCCAAAACAGGCCATACCAAAATAGTAGATGAACAGCACAGGCATTTTAAAGTTAAACAGCATCTCGGCGCCTTTTCTCTGTTACATTTTCATAACAGTTATCGGATCTTGATGCTGACTTGTCAAATACTTTTATGCAAAAGTTCTATTCAGATAACGAACGACAGACTTTAGAAGTCTCAATTACACGTCAAATACAGCAGCGGTCTCTGCCGCCTCGTTTTCGGCGCAGGCGAGCCAATAATCGAACTGTCCAGCCACAAATTTCTGTAGAGGTTCTTCAGCAGATCTGGCAGCGTGTTCATATAACTTGTGGAACGTAAAATCCTGCTTTTTCGGAGTCTTGGACTTCAATTCCACACCCTTGGTAAAACTGAGCAACTTCTTGGTAGAAAGTTTGACCTGCACATAGGCATGCAATTTTTGAGAAAGCAAATTGCAGGTCCTGTACAAATCATCATCGGTATATTGTTCATCTCTGGGGAAGAACTTTACAGAAAATGCAGTAAGCAGGTGACTATAGTCCCTCTTTTCTAAAACAAGTCTGCCGCTCACATTTCCGCAGTCAAACAAAAAAGAAACGTACCTGTCAAAGCGTTCTTTTTTTACAAAAGGTTTGAGGAACGGAGCATCATCTTCAGTCAATGGCAGCGGGCGCAAAATGCCCCTGTCGTTCATAGGAACAATATTCTTCTCAATGTAATAAGGGTCCTCAACAGCCAGGATCCCGGTCTTTACCATATCACTCATAAGACACAAACCAGATAATCCAAATATAGAATGAAAAAAGCCTCCCCGTAAAAGGGAGGCCATGCAAATGTCGTACCGATGCGCGGGCGTCGGCGGATCTACACTTACTTGATTACCTTGAAGGTCTTGTTACCGACCATCACCAGGAAAGCACCCTTGTTGCTCATGGGGATTTCATGGGAAGCGGAGCTGACCTTGGACTTCATCATGACTCGGCCGTTCATGTCGGTCACGGAGAAGTTGGTGCCTGCGGCAACGTTTTCGATAACGATGGCGCTATTGGTAGACCATACGCGGGCGGCGTTCATAGCCTTGACAGAAGTAATCGCAATGGCAGCGTCGACGACAGGAGCGCTCTGCTTGCCGGTAATGGTGACTTCGTAAAGCTTGCAGCCTTCAAATGCGTTGATGGTGGTTTCCTTGTCATAGGTAACGCCATTGTATTCGGTACCTTCAACAGTCTTCTTTTCCACGGTGGGCTTGGGCTTCCAAATCTTGAAAGTGCCAGACAGGTGGAGCATGGAGAGGTAGTGAACCAGACCATCGTAGTAGCGGTACTGACCGGTCATCAAGCTTGCGTTCCAAGCCTTTTCCAGGTTGGTCTTGATAGCCTTTTCGTAGGACGGATTGTTGGCCAATGCCATGGCGGCAACAGCGTTGGCACCGGTTTCGCCCAGGGTGTAGGATTCAGAGGGATTGGAACCATCCCAGTTGAAACGGGCGTGCTGGTAACCGTCCTTTTCGAAGAAGTCGATAATGCGCTTTGCCATTTCTTCTTCGCGCTTTGCGTCGGAACCGAACAGGTAGTAGTCCATACCGAAGTTCATAGCGCAACGCATGGCGTCGTACATATACCTGGTAGCGTCGTTATTGAAGCTAACGGCGTGGGGAGTACCATCGAAGTTGTTGTAGTCGGAGAACAAGCCGGAGGAGGTGTTGGAGGACTTGTAAAGGTGATCGCGGGTTGCCTTAGTAGCGGCAGTCCACTTGTCGGTATGAGTCTTGGACCAGCGTGCGAAAAGGTCTACGTAGGCCGGCAGGTCGTAAGACGGGTCGGACCAGGTATTGTTACCGTTAGTGGGCTGGAAGGTAATGATGTAGGAAGAGGTGTTGAACAGCTGATGGTTATAGTTGCTCCACATCTTGTCCAAGATGTACTGGGCGTCGTCCATGTACTGGCTATCGCCCCAGCGGTTTGCAGCGAAGAGCAAGGACATCATGAAGTACATTTCGCCATCGGGTGCGCAGTTGTCGTCGCCGCCCTGGCCGTTGTCGCCACGCTTCCATGCAAAGTAGCCGTCCCAGTCGCCAGACTTGTGCCACATGTGATTCTTGGCCCAGTTCCAGAGCTTGTCGAATTCTTCCTTGTGGTTGGTCTGAACGGCGATCATCATACCGTAGGACATGCCTTCGGAACGGACGTCGTTATTGTTGATATCCTTGATGTAGGCTTCGTTGCCGTTATCGTAGTAGACCTTGGAGTTGTTGTCGCCCTTGAAGTAATGGTTCCAAAGCTGATCCATCTTTTCCTGGATTTCAGCATCGGTCTTGCCCAAGAAAGTCTTGAAGGGGCTGGTGTAGTCGCCGGTGTAGTATGCGCCAGAATAGTTGGTCTGGTCGCAGTCGGGACCGAAGTAGCCACCGTTTTCATCGAAGAAAGACGGAGCAGTGTAAATCGTTTCTGCTGCAAAGGCTGCAGAGGCACCCAGCAACAGGCCAAGAGAGAGAGAGGTCAATTTCTTTTTCATGCCCTTAATGATAACCCCAAAAAAAGGACGTGTTTAGGGTTTTAGCGAAAAAAGGATTGTAAAGTTTTACAACACCCCTAGACGAAAATCACCCCTCGAACAGGCGGCAGGCGCGACTCTCATCCGGCTTTTCGAATACAAAGGTTAGATGTACCGACCCGCAACTATTCCCAAAATCCTCAAGGTCGTTCATCCACATGGTCCTATAACCGGGGATCCTGATCTCGACCCAGGTGGAGTTGCACTCTTCTCCCGAGACTTCGGGAATCTTGATGACCTTGCCCCACTTTTTCTTTTCGATGTAATTCACGATGCTGACGTAATCCCTAGAAGATACTGCCGCAGACAGGTAGATTCCGTATACAAGGTGAAAAGTTCCCGACCAGGAGATCCCCCAGGGGACTTCTTCCACCACCTTGTGCAATACCTTGGTCATGGACTTTCCGTCAAAGCGGATGTAAAGCGAGCCTATGCGACCAAGGCCTCCAAGCCCCGAAACGATACTGCTCGAAGGCACCTCGGACACACCGTCGGTTTCCCAGTCCACGAAGGTGCCGGGCTCCGCCAAAAAGCGTTCGTCGTGTACGGTGCAGCGGCAACTTTTAGGGAGGGCGATTTCCTTGAGCAAGTCGGAGAATTCCACCCCGCGTACGGTTTCAGCCCCCTCCGCCCAGACCCATACGGCACAGAGCATCACAACACAGAACAACCTCATAATCACCCCTAAATCAATCCTTCTGCAAACTCATGGTAATCCACCTGATAATCCCCAGAGAAATCTGTATACAGGAAGGGATCGGCGCACACCTTCGTAAAGGCGTAATTCAGCAGTGCATTCTCTAGAAGTGTTGCATTCGGTACAGAGGGAGCCAGATCCTCTTCAAGAAATTTCAACATCAGGGAAACCCGTTTGCGCAATGTTTCTAGACCTTCGTGCAAGTAATCCCGATCATTTAAATCAGGATTATTTTCTAAGGAAATTTCAACATAGCCATGGGTTGTGGCAAAGCGCATTTCGGATCCATAGCATTCTCCCGAATCAAAAGCTTTCTGGCACTGTGCTAGCGCTCCATCAAGGGACTTGACATACCTGCACATATCGCCCAATGTCTGGTCACTCTTTACCCGCTGTTTTACCTCATAGTAATTTTTGTTCTGTAGCCAACCCACAGTCTGGCGTCTTTTCAGGCCTTCAAAAACATCCCTTTGATCCGTGGTGGATTTGCCGTACTTAAAGTACTGTGCATAATTGTAGAGTACCTCCATGGAACCAAAACACCTTCTACCATACATCAGAAAGAACTTGCGACGAAGTATCGCTTCATCGGTAGACTTAGTGATGATGTAATAACCGGATTTGGTACAAATACATTCAATCCCATCCGGATTTACAATCACCTCGTACAGCACCCGCGAAGACGATCCCGCCTCGAATAATTCATTGGAACTAATCTTAAGGCCGCGATCAAGTTCATCGGAGTTCAATCTGGAAACAGCCTGATTTAGCGAAACCGAGGAATCAAAAGTCACGGTCACCACGCGGCCGCTAAACACCCACTTTACGCTGGAAGAATCCACTTTCAGCGAAACCTTGATGTTCCCTGCCACAGTCTTGGGAATCGGCAAGGTACAACCCTCGCCAAAAATCGATTGCACCATCTGGGCCACAATTTCTTCGCGAGCCAGCGATTCAGGCAGTTCCACCATGAGTTTGTTGTCCACAACCAGCAAGGATTCCCCTTCTAGAAGACGACGGAAACGGAAGCCCTCAGGCGTCTTGGCCCGATTCATCCAGTAACGCACATTTCGAGTGGGCATGTTGAAACTGATCCGTCTCCTTTTAATTTCCCCCTTAAAGTCAGACGAATTCAACCTGATATAATCATTAATGTGAAAAAGATCCCGCATACACCATTATATCGTGTACACGGGACCATTTTGTCAAATTCAGCCAAGGATGGATTGCGGCCTAAAAGGCCTTTCTACCCACGGTAGGAGCGTAACGGTAGCCAAAAAATATGCTGTTGTCGGAAGTAAGGTTCTGGGCAGTGTCTTCAAGCACACCTCCACTAACACCCACATAGAATTCATGGTTCCTTGCAAACCTGAAACCCAATTCAAACATGCCCACCGCAGGGACTGACTCTAGATCCAACATGCCTCCATATTCCATACTTACATTAAAGCTTAAGCCGGCCCTCGCAAAGAATTTAAAACCTGCCCAACCCACGCCCAGCACACAGAAGGCATCAATGTTTATCAGTTGCACATCATCACTATAGCTAACATAGTCGCTATAATAATAGTAGTCGCCATAATAGGAGCTGTTGCTATTGTAGATATCGTATTGAATATTCTGCGTTTCAAAAGACATGCCTAATCCGAGGCCAAAAACAAAGCGGCGGCTGGTGGCCAGGTCATATTCAAAACCTAAGCCAAATTTAAAATCCGTGTCAGAACGCTCCTCTCCGTTGCTTGTATAAAGCAATCCACCAAAAGAAACGTTAAAGAACAACTTGGTTTCACGACCGATTGTATCCTTGGGCATACCCGATCCATCAAAGGTCGAAGCCTTTACCGGTGCGTCCAGGTGAGAAGCCTGGTAGTCTTCTTTTCCGTAAACAGACGAGTATTTTGAGGGTTTGTACACATAGCGGTTCTTCTGGCCCGGTTTAAGGTCAGTAACCATGGTCTCCTTGCGTACGCCCATCTGGATCTTGGCGCAAACGGGAACCTGCCCCGTATAAGGAGTTACACCCACTTGAACCCCATTCACGTACACAGGCTCCGGATCATCCCAATTTCCATTTTCAGCAGACTCGATAGTAATACCAGCCATGGCCACATCTAGAGCCTTGCTAAACTTCAGCTTACTTCCGTTAGACACGTTCACCGTAGATTCACGCGTTTCGTAACAGCGATGAGAAACTGCAATCTTGTAATTGCCGGGAGCCAATCTAAACTTGGAGCCGCTCTGAGTCTTGCCATTTACAGTCACCCGTAAATGGCCTGCAGCCTCGTAATTATCCGTAAACACAGGAGCCACCGTAATCGTGCCGAAGTTAGCCTCCATAGAAGCCCACAATTTCTGATTATCCTGCCTTACATCGACGACCGTATCCAGATCCTTATAATTTTCACTAACAAAAAGGAATCGATGACGTCCGGGAGTCAAATACACGTTACAGGGAGTATTCTTACAGGACCCCTGAGGCTTTCCATCTACACTGAGCAAGGCACCAACCGGATCCGTTTGCACATCCACCACATAGCTACGAAAATCGTCGGCTTTGGAAGCCGGCACACCTGCGGGTCCGCCCTTCACCAGTTCAAAAAGTTCTGGGGCCTTTTCTTCGATATCTTCGATGAGGCCCTCCGCATCGGGCTTACGGGCGGTAAAGCTCCCCACCAGTTTATTGGATGCGGTTTCGTAGAGTTCCACAGTCAAGGTCAACTGCTGACCGAACATTCCGATACGCCCCTGGGCAATAAAGTCAGCGGCAATATTTCGGCCAGTTTCAGCCAGGCACGAACCTTCACATTCCTCAATCGTCTTACCCGGAGGCAGCATGGCGTTGATGTTCTCGCGAGTCATGATGGTGTAATCCATATAGGCAGGCAAGGTACGACTGGCAATTTCGCGGAGCTTATCGGTCAGGTACATTCTTTCGGACAGGCCAAGAGCACCCGTACTAGACATTGTCTCCAGAACAGCCACATAGGTTGCAAAGGAATTTACCACCAGGCAAAGCAAAAAGAGAACAGTAAACTTTATACGAGCACTCATAATAATACGCAATAACGATGATTGCAAAAAAAGATAAAAACTTTTTATTCAATCAGACCGTTAGCGTATATTACAACCTCTTCGACGTCGGAATCCGTATACAACAAGGGATCTAGCGATACCACATCTGTGATTTTTTTCGCAAGTTCCTTGCGGGAGCGAACAAGATCCCAATTATCCAAAAGAGATTGCAAAATATGGATCCAGGAATCCACTGTTTCAAAGAACGTCTCATAATCCCCAGGAGAACTCAAAACACCGGGGCTATGCCATCCCCGATAATCAATTTTCAAGTGGCAATTTTTAGGCGCACCGGCCTGCATGATCTTAAGCAAGGGCGAAAGCAGATTCCACTCATTTATTGTCCCAAAATCACAGAAACATCTCAGCATATTTTCAAGACACCATACGTCACCAAAGTACTGCTTGTACTTGAAATCCCTATATTCCTCTAGGGTCGGAACGGTCATCAGGAAACAGTCACTCACACAAAGTTCAAGAGGATGTTCAAACAGGTCGCGAAAAAACTGAAAAAAATCCGCCCTCGAAAAGTCCATATATACCCCGCCTTTATATCGACTTAAATCATTGGAAAGTTCGGTTCCGCCTACCAGGTAACCACGACTTTCAACAGAGCAGACGAATTCAACAAAGGTAATATTACCGTCGGAATCGTAATCCCACTCAAAATAATTGACAAAGTCACCCCAAAAGTCATTTTCATCTGCAGGCTTTCCTTCATATGGATCACAGGAATAGAAACAGACATCAGACACTTGTACCGTATCTAAATCATGTTCAACTTTTATGCGGGAATCTCCAGTATCTGCATAGTAGTGTTCCACAAAATGACGGGCCATTTTTAGCAGGCCCCGCGGAGTGGTGTCGTTACAAGTCGCTACAAACTTGAGTCTAAACCGACTGGTCGACTTGGTTTCCTGACCACACAGGAAACTATAGGTCCTAGGGTACAAGATTTTTGCCATAGGGCAATTAGGCAGGTACGCAGCCGTCTCCATCAAGCGATGGAAAATACCATAGGCAGAAAAGGTTTCTGAATCACCCAAAGTATAACCGTCAATTCGCCCCGCCTTATGTTCCGCCCAATAATCAGAAGACTGGATTCTCGGAGATAAAAAGGAATCGTTAAATTCTAGAAACGAGATGCGTTCATATTCCGGAAAATCTCGTACAAACCGCTGACCTCGTTCATGGGGGGCAACGACCTTGAGAAGGTCCCCATAGCTTGCAGTTCGCTTGCGCTTCCACTTTTCCGAAAAGCGATACTCCATAAAGCCATTCCAATCGCCCTTGATTTCTTGTTGAATATTGTACAGGTGCGCCATACCTAGACGAAAATCAACCAGTTGACTTACGAGGCGTTCAATGTTTCGCTTCGTATGATGTCCTACAACCTCGCTGTAGAAACCGACGCTCATTATGTCTTCTCCAGGTAGACAGCCTTGTACGATACCCACGCCCCTCAAAAGTCTCCAGACGCCATAGAGATTCTTTGACCCGAACTTAAACCGGCGAAAGTTTTCAGACATACACGCACCTCAAAAGCATTATCGTTTTGAGTGTGAGCGGTGTCAAGTAAACCTTTCATTTTTTACAGCTACTGTTCCACTTGAGAATAGGGCTTTGGGACTTTTCCATTATAAAGGGCTTTATGTCAGCATATATTACATAGCATACTTTTGACAAGGAGCCTTTCATGATTTTCCCAATTTTAACATCACGAAAAGTGCTGATGGCAGCATTGCCTTCGGCCATGCTCCTTGCAGCCTGTTCTAACGAAGACTTGATCAACGCAGAACAGGCAGTTAACGCCAACGGCGAGATTACGGCAAACGTTACGGCATCGGGCACAGTCTCCGGCTCGACCGCAACCAATGTCCAGAGCGTTCCCACCTGTTCCATGGTTAGTGTGTCTAGCGGCATCCATGTCATTTGCAATGGAACCCTAGTCGGAGTGTTGACTAACAGCCAGGTGAATACGTCTGGAACAAATACCGGCAATCAGGAGTTGGCGGGCTGCGACCTGATGGAGCTCGAGAGCAACCTCGGCTACACAGTGACTTGCGGCAACAAGTCCGGAGTAATCCTGAACGGGAAGGATGGTAAAGATGGGGCAGACGGCAAAGCCGGTAAGGACGGCACCTCCTGCCAGACCACTCCTATTCCCGATGGCTCCGGCATCTACGTCATTTGCGACACCTCCGTGGTGGCGGTCTACAATGGTCGCGACGGCCTTGATGGCGCAAATGGCGTAGATGGTAAGGATGGCGTCGACGGTAAAGACGGCCGTGACGGTGTTGACGGCAAGGATGGCGTTGACGGTAAAGACGGTCTGAACGGCCGCGACGGCGTAGATGGCAAGGATGGCGTTGACGGTAAAGACGGCGCCGATGGTAAAGATGGTGTAAATGGGAAGGACGGCACAAACGGTGCCGACGGCAAAGACGGTAAGGATGGCAGGGATGGCCAAGATGGAGTCAACGGAACGGATGGCGTTGGGTGTCGCATCCTGAATTCCTCGGACTCCACCCTTACCGTTGTTTGCGGTACCGATACCAGCACGATCAAAGCCACCATCTATAACAACTACACCAACGGAACCCAGACCAGCATCACCTACGAACCGGTCATCGTATATGTTTCCTCCAGTTCCAAGGCTCCCACCAGTAGCGCTGCCCAAGTGACGGTGAACCCCCAGCCCGCCTACAGCTACAGCGTGGAACCGGGAGTCGTAAGCGGATACTGCGGAGCATACTATCCTGGATGCGTTGGTTGTATGACAACTATATACCATGGAGATTCCGTCAAGTTCCAGTTCGACGCCAACGAAACTTCCTCTATCGTAGACATTCTCAATTCCGTTTACGAATGGAAGTTCCCCGGTGCCACCATGGCCTCTTATGATGCTACCGGCAACGACGGTATTGTAACCGCCAACGTGTTCTACGACACCATCGGAACGTTCTACTCCAAGCTTTCCATCAACGGAAATGGTTACGAAAGATGCGGCGGTTATGTAGAGGTAAAGGCATCCCAGATCAGAAACTGTGCCTGTACCGAAGATACCGAAAACACCACCGATACCCATCGCGCCTGGAAACTGAGCGGTTGCCAGTCCTACGCCCCCATTACCAGCTATACCTGGGATGGTGTGGAATCCACCTCTGCCGACGGCATGAGTGCCCTGGCCCCCTACGAATACGAAGGTCAGACGAGGGTGACCCTGAAGAACTCCGACAATACGGTAAAGGAAGTGGCTTGCGGCTATATTCTGGACAACATGACCGGATATACCTTCACCCGCCCCGGCACTTACTACCTGACCTACATGTGCAACAAGGTTGGTCGTTCCTTTGTAACATTCAGGGCCCAGAACGAAGAAAGCGAAGGCATGTGGGTCACGAGCAAGACATCCGCAGAAGTGAACTACAGCACGATTTCCAACACCCTTTACGGAAACGTAAACTACAGCAGATTCTTCAACGCAAGTTCCAACGAGAACGCATCCGGCTCCGCAATCGCCTTCATCTTGAAATCCGGTTCTTTCAGAGTCCACTGCGATTACTAATACAAAACAAGTCTACTCCTCCAAATCAAAGTCCGCTCGCTGCATTTCAAATCCGGCGAGCGGATTTTTTCTATCCTTGTGATATGAGCATCAACGACGCCACAGCCCTCATCAAGAAACTTTCGCCCCTTATGGACGAATCTTCCGAAGTATTTCGGGAGCTGGCCTTCTTTTTCGGAGGCAGCGCCAAGGTGATGGTAAATCAGGCGGACCTGACAAAATTCCTGGGCCGCAAAAGGCTATACCGCGTGATCCGTCTGAAGGGCGAATCCTACAAGGATTGCGTTTACCAGCTGGTAGATGACTACCCCGAATCCATGGAAGCACTGGGCATGCTCAGGTACTACAAGGCCCCCGCAGGCAAAATCCAATGGCAAGAAATCGAGAACGCCGAAATTGCCATGGGCAAGGAACTGACCATGAATGCCTACGGTTGGGCCCCCGATGCATGGACTGCCTTTGAATCCGGCGCCACCAAAAACGACAGCGAAGAAAGCCCCCTCCACGAGATGGTGGCCATTCTGGCCTTCGATTTTTAACGGATTTTTTCTCCCCCCCCCCGCCTTTTAAAGGTGTTTTATAGTGTTCTAAAACACTCTTATCATTTATTTTACCGTTAGACGTTCAAAATGTGCGTTCACATAGTTATTATTCTCTAGTGAATTAACTCGGAGGATTCAATGGCCGACGCCGTCGCAATTTGGAATGGATTTTTGCAGAAAACAGCAAGTCTCCCTGGAATCAGGGTCGACAGGAACGAGTACCTGACCAAGGAACTCAAGCTTTACTGCACCCAGGAACAGCTGGACATGATCCCTTCGAAACGTCCTTACGCCATTGTCAACGAAGACGTGATCGATCGCGTTGCAACGGCATGCATCCGTAACCACACCATCGCCGTCACATCCGCCTCGGCTGTTGCAGGAATCCCCGGCGGCATCGCCATGCTGGGCACTATTCCCGCCGACCTTTCACAGTACTATTTTCATGTGCTGGTACTCTCGCAGAAGTTGGCCTACCTGTATGGATTCCCCAATATGGTTGACAACGACAGCGGCGAACTTTCTGACGTGGCCCTCGACATGATGACCATTTTCGTGGGAACGGTCATGGGCGCAGGGTCGGCATCCCAGGCCATCCACTCCCTGGCGCAAAAGCTGGCCAAGCAGGCCCTGGAACAGCTCCCCAAGAAGGCGCTGACCAAGACTGCCATTTTCCAGATGGCAAAACCCATTGCAAAGATGCTGGGAATTAAGCTAACCAAGAAGGGATTCGCCCAGGCCGTCAGCAAGGCAATTCCCTTTATCGGGGCCCTTGCATCGGGCGGCATTACCGTAGCCACATTCCTCCCTGGAGCCAAGAGGCTGCAGAAAGAACTGATGGCCCAGCGCGGCCTCTTCGCCAACGAAGAGATCAACCTGACCAGCTACGAAAAGGCAACCGAAACTACTGCGGAATAAATTCGAAGAGAACTATGCCAGGAAGCTTTCCGCGGCGACTTTCAAGATAATCTGTAAGGGGAACTTCCACCACCTGCTTCTGCAAGGAAGAGGCGTGGCGTAGCTGCGGCAACTGACCGGGACGCAACACAACGAATCCGGTGTGGGTCACGTCGATCTTTTCGGACTTGGCCACAAAGGCAATTCCAACCACAGTAAAGGGACCCTCGTAGGCACGAGACATCAGAACCATAGCCTTGTCATAAGGCAGGTAACGAAGGTCTGTGGGTTCGTCGTCCCTCTTACGGGTAATGCCCTTCGCCTTAAAGAATTCCTTTTTGGGCATGGTGCGCTGAATAATGGTATCGCCAGGCAGAGGCAGAACCCTGGCATACTTGCTGCCATTCACCCAGTCAACAATCATGTAATGTTTGCGATGAGCGAAATCAATAATGCCCTTGTAGTAGCGAATACGCTGAAGGGTATTGAAAATTGAATCTTCATCCGCGGCCCTTGCCATAGCCAAGGCATGTTCCAGATAAGTTACACAGTTCACGGAATCCATGTTCACCAAGGGTTTATTCTCGATGGTATCCAGATAGCTTTCGCCCATAGCGGCCAGCAAGTAGGGCTTACCGATCATAGCCTTGGAGAAGTAATCCAGACGTTCATGGAAAGGTTTGATGTGTCTGGCTGACAACCACAAAGATTTCATTTCCATGAGGGAGGCGTAACTGTCGTTGGTCTGCATGACAATGCGGGTCCACAGAGTATCCAACACATCTTTCAATTTGGCATCGGGGTTCTTACCGGTATCATTCAGGTACATGGCCAGGGCCAGAGTATCGCCATCCATGGGGAACACATAACCCACCAAGGCATGGGCTTCACCAATGAATCCTGTCTTGAAGCGGGTAAGCCAAGGATAGGGATTATCCAGCTGACGCTTGCTACCTGTACCAGCGCCAGGGCCAGCAAAACTGTTGATATAATAACTGCCCTTGGGATGACGAGCCATCTTTGTCAGCAACAAAGTTTCTGTAGAGGGCAGCAATTTGTTCTTGGGAGAAAGTCCGCAACCGTCCCACACTTCAAAGTGGGTAGAGTCTATTCCCATTTCGGCAAGGAACTTGCGTTCCATAGCCTTGCCGCCTTCGACGCTTCCTTCCCCAGCCATCTGTGCGCCAAGATTGCGGAACAAGGCTTCGGCGTGGAAGTTCTGGCTGCGCTGATTGATTTCGTCAAGGATACTCAACAGTGGAGCGGCGCTAAAGGTGAATTTCTTGATCTCGATACCGGGAGTAACCGTGCTATCGGGAACGTAGCTGAGGCCCTTTTCCTTGAAGGCGTGCATCAGGGCTGCCCTAAAATAAGCCACCGGATTTCGCACAGGAAGAACCAGCTGATTGGAATCAATGCTAGTGCCAATGGTACCGCCAAGGACTATCTCGGGTTTTACCGGATCCAGAGCCCATGTCCATCTCTTGGAACGCCCCTTAACCGTCTGCAGTTCATTCTTGAGAACCACATAACCTACATCGGGAACGATTTCGGCAATAGCACGATCACCAGGTTTTGCACCGGGCTTAAAGCGGATCATGGTGCAGTTGTCATTAAAGTTCAGGGGAGCGATTTCTGCACCGTACCAGGCATCATAAAAATTCTTGCGCCAATGCTCAGCCTTCCAGGGGCCAGTGTAATAACTGGTATCCAAATTCAAGTTTCCGCGGATAGTATCAATCCCAAGGCTCTTGATAGAATCAGCCATGGCATACAGGGCGTCAAAGGGATCCGCATAATAGCGTCCCGAAAAATTTGGATCCCCTTCTCCACGAACATTTACGGTTCCTACGAAAACCGGCTTCAGGTCATAGCCATCCATACCCTTGTTCTTCTGGATACTGCCCAACAGAGAAATCTCGGTCTTGGGTTCATAATCCAGAGGCAGAAAATGCAGGGCCGTAGCCGTAGTCAAAGTCTTTAATGTACTTGCCGGAGTAAACTTTTCGGAGCCGCGAATCTGACCCAGTTCCACACCGGATTTTACAGAACGGATCGAAAGACCGAAACGGGAACCCGGCACAACAGAATCCACATAAGACTGGAAAGGGGCCAGGTCAAAACCGGCAAGGGCGTTTACACAAAGGAACATCGAGAGCACCGTCATCTTGCGGGCCATCGAAAAATTCTTAAGGCTAGAGAAAAGCTTCATATTCAGGGAACCGTACAGGCATCAACGCTTGCGGCGCAAGACAACAACAATAACGACAACAACAAGGACAAGAGCCGCGGCAGCAACTAACACGACAAACAGGGGACGTTCTGTTTCCTGAGGTTCTTCGCGGATTTCATTTTCATGTTCTTCTACAGGTTGCATCAACGCCAGGCGGATACAAGCCCATAAGGAATCTCGGTCTAGGCCGCTTTCGTGGCGGAGCAGGCTATCAATCTGTTCGTGTGCGGCAAGAACCACTCGAGGAATTTCATCGGACTCATCACAGCTGGTGTCTGCCAGGGACTTGGCAATGCGGCCCACCATATTGTTCATGACCACTTCAACTTCACGCCATTCAGGAATGTTAATGAAGCTGCGGCCATCCTTTTCGAGACCATTAATCAACTGGTAATAGCGGGAGTCCTGAGCCCACAGGTGGATCAGGCTGCGGTCTGCCGGCAAGAAACCGATCTGGCGGGAATACTGGTCCACGTTGTCGGCGCGGAGCAGGAACAGGAACAAATCCGCAGCTTCCTTCTGACGTTGGGCAGACCTGTAAGACAGAAGCTTCGGGAGAGCCAGATGACTTCCGCCCACGAAGGTAAAGCGACCGGCAGGTCCCTTAGGAGAAGGGATGACAGCAATGCCATCTTTAGCCAGGGGACTTTCCATAAGGCCACCCACATCACTACCGAATTCCATCTTGCGGATGATTTCGGAGGTCCCGTGAATCATGAGCATTTCGGAACGGACAAAGCGGTCGGCAATCTGACTGGAATTTTCGCGAAGACCGTTAGGAGAAATTTCCTGGTCGCGGACAAACTTGAGATAATGACGCAAACCTACCAGGGAAGCAGAATCCACCAGGGCGCTGCGATAGCCAGAGAATCTAGAGGAATCGTTCTCGTGGACCTCGCATTCCACCACCAGGTCACCACCAAAACTCCACAGGATCGGAGCCATCTGCTGTTGAGCCGTCCAGTCTTCGCGTACACCAAATTCAAAAGCTGTCACAGGACGACCGTAACCATTCTTAAGCTGAGCCTTGGCCACGGAACGCAATGTTCCATAGAATTCAGGGAAGTTCTCTACATCTTCATCGTTAAAGCCCATAGAAAGCCACAGACGTTCATTCACGAACAAGCCGCGCACATCCAGGAACCATGGCAGGGCGTAAGTTTCCTTGCCACGTCCAACGTGAGTCGCCTTCATAGCCTCGCTATAGAAGCGTGTGGAGTCCACAACATCCAGAAGGGAATCAATGGAGGAAATCATACCAGCATCGGCAAAGTAGGGAACCCAGCTGGAGCCCAACTGCACAACGTCAGGGACTTCGGCACCAGAAGCTTCCACCTCAGAAGAGTCCATAGCAAACACGCGCTGCAATTCGTCAAAAGCCTCGCCCCAATTCAGGAAGCGAACCTTTACAGGCTTCTTTGTCTGCTGGGAATACTTACGGGTAATCTTCTGCAGGGCAAACCCTGAATTGACACCGTCGTCCATAACCCACAGAGACAGAGTATCCTTGGCAGGCACCGCATGCAGCTCGGGATCGGCAAAAGCCGCTACCGAGAAAACAACCAGCAGAAAAAATCCAAAGATCTTATTCACTTTTTCTAATCCAAACACACCGAATTACTTAGCCAACTTCTTGAAATCCTCGAAGTACTTAGGATAAGTCTTGTTCACGCAGGCCGGGTCCATAATCTTCACCGGCACACCACCCAGGGCCACCAGGCTAAAGCACATGGCCATACGGTGGTCGTTGTAAGTTTCGATAGCTACGTTCTCGTTGAGCTTGGCCGGCGGGGTCACGGTAATGGAATCGTTGGTTTCTACCACCTGGGCGCCAACCTTGCGAAGTTCAGCAGCCATGGCGGCGATACGGTCGGTTTCCTTGACACGCCAGCTGGCAATACCGCTAATGGTCATGGGGCCGTCGGCAAACAGGGCCAGCACGGCAACGGTCATGGCGGCATCGGGAATGTCGTTCAGGTTCATATCGCAGGCATGCAACGGAGCGCCTTCGCATTCCACCCAGTCGGGGCCCATGGTAATCTTAGCACCCATCTTCTTGAGCACTTCCACAAAGGCCACGTCACCCTGGCGGCATTCGCTGCCCACGCCCAGAACGCGGCACTTGCCCTTGGCGATAGCGGCGGCGGCAAGCGGGTAGCTGGCAGAACTGGCATCGCCTTCCACCATGTAGTCACCGGGGCTTACATAAACGCCCTTGGGAACGTAAAAATCAGTCAGGCCATCGTGACGCACTTCGATGCCGAAATGCTTCATCACATCCAGAGTCAACAGGATGTAGGGGGCAGAAATCAGCTGACCTTCTACATGAATGTGGAGTTCGGAACCTTCTTCGCCAATGGCGTAGGGGGCGCAAATCAGAAGGGCGGTCAAATACTGGCTAGAAATATTGCCGCGAACACTTACGGAACCGCTCTTCAGGCCGTTGGAGCGGATGCATACCGGCGGGAATCCAACCGTTTCCATGTAGGTGATGTCGGCGCCAAGGCTGCCCAGGGCATCCACCAGGTCGCGGATGGGGCGTTCCTTCATGCGCTGCTCACCACTCAGGTGGAATTCGCCCTTGCCCAAGGTAAGGGCCGCACAGAGGGAGCGCATGGCGGTACCGGCATTACCCAAATAAAGGTCTGCCACATAATCGCCATCTACATTTTCGGGGGCATCCATAGGACCACCGTTGCCCACCACAGTGGCTTCGGTATAGTCGTCGGACATTTCGATCTTGATGCCAAGTTCCTTGAGGGCCTCGCCCATGTAGCGGGTATCATCGCTGCGCAAAAGGTTATGCAGCTTTGTGGTTCCGCGGGCCAATGCCGAAATAAGGAAAACACGGTTTGTAATACTCTTGGATCCGGGGACTCGAACTTCACCATTGTAAGAACTGAGTGCCGGCAACTGTAACGAACTGGGACGAGAAAATGCTTCTACCATGGGCACAAATTTATAAATTGTGAAGGAATTTTTCTGTGATGTTGCAAGCATTTAAGGGTCTAACGAGAGCGACGTCACACTGCGAGGATTTAATGATTTTTGAAAAGCTATTTGGTAAAAAAAAGCAGGCCGGTACCGCAAACACAGCAGATGGTGCCGTCGAAGTCGCAGGTACCGCCGCGAAAAAATCCCAGGGGTTTGACGCCTCGTCCATCGCCGTAACCCCCATCAGCCCGGAGCTCATGGCAAACGCCACCCGCACCGCCCCAAACTCCGACGAAGACGACACCGACGAAATCACCGAGCTGAAATTTACCGTACGCTTTTCGGACTGCGATGAACACAATCGCCTCAAACTTTCTAGGCTGTTTCAGTTTACCGAAGAAGCCGCCTTGTCAGATGCCGAACGCAAGGGCTATGGCTTATGGAACATGATGAAGGCCGGCTACGGCTGCGTCGTGACCCGCATGAAGTTGCGCCTGAACCACACTCCCGTTTTAGGCGAAGAACTGCTGGTCAGCACCTGGGCCAAGGAGAACTATAAGGACAAAGTAATATACAAGGATTACAGGGTCTGCGATGGCCGCGGCAACATCCTGGTCGAAGGCACCTCCTCCTGGCTGCTGGTGGACTTGAAAACCGGCAAGGCAGTCCCCCCATCTACCAGCCCCTTCCCCCTGCCCATCGAAGAAGGCCGCGAAGCTCTGCCCTCCAAGCTGGACATCCTTTCTATGGGATTGTTCCCCAAGGTTGTGGACCAGGTTCAGGGCCGCAACACCGACCTGGACATCAACCATCACGTCAACCACTGCCGTTATGTGGACTGGGTTCTGGACGCCTTGACCCGCGAAGAAGTCAAGGACCGCGGCATCCGTTCCATCCAGATGAATTACATCCATCAGATTCCCCTTGACGAAAAGGTCGACATCGTCCGCTTCAGGGATTCCAAGCACCACGCCGTACTCTTTGGCATGAACGCCGAAGAAATGAAGAAAAACCCTCTCAAGGCCAAATGCCACTTCCAGGCCCGCGTAGGATTTTTACGATAAACGCGAAAAGGCTTTTCAAAAAGGCATTTTTTGGGGAAAGTACTAACCAAATGAAGGAAAAAGGGCTTTCGGTTAGCAAATATTTAGTTTGTTCGCAAACAAAACAAGCAAATTGGGGATTTTTACCACCCACAAACCTCAAAAAAGGCCATATCTCCCGCAACAACGTTTAATTTCGCCACAAAAACAGTTAATTTATTCACAAAACTACTAACCAAGCGCTCGTAAAAAGGCCATTTGGTTAGTAAAATCCGAAAAAAAACACATTCTCAAGGTTGCGGGAGCGACGGTTGCAGAGTCGGGGGAGCGGCGGTTACAGAGTCGCGGGAGCGGCGGTTGCAGAGTTGCGGGAGCGGCGGTTGCAGAGTCGGGGGAGCGGCGGTTACAGAGTCGCGGGAGTGGCGGTTGCAGAGTCGCGGGGACTATGGTACAACGCCTACGCCAGGCACCAGCATGAAAGTAACATCGCCCTCCCGGTCGGTGCGGAAAAGATTCGTTACGTCTGCGGAGTTTGAAGTTGTCGCAGAAATTTCCGCATCCGCGGAGTCGGGGGACGTCGCGGTATCGGCCGCGGAGATTGTCGCGTCTGCGGAGGGAGTCGCGGAATTGGAGATCGCCGCGGAGCCCAGCACGTATTGCAGCTTTCGCAGGACAGGTTCCGCGGGGTGGCCGTAACTATTGCGGGCCCCCACGCTAATAACCGCATACCGGGGCGACACCCCGCTCAAAAATCGCAAGGTGGAACTGTGGACGGAACCGTGGTGCCCCACCTGCAAAAGATCCGCCGACACATCCGAGGTCACCTCCAGCAGGCGGCACTCCCCCAGCGAATCCAGATCACCCGTCAGCAGAAACGAGCCTTCGTCAGTACCGCCGGCGGACACCCCGACGTTCCCAGCAGACTCCCCGGAGCCATCATCGACAAGGCGGCCCCGCAAAACGACGCTGGCCCCGTTTTCGCCCACCTGCAGATATTCCACCGGCCAGAGCACCGTCAGCAGCACCTTGCCCAACGACACTTGATCGCCGCGGTGTAAAGTGTCTATGGGAATGCCCCGCCGGCGGGCGGAGCGCAGTACGCTGTCCACCAGAATGCCTCCCGAGGTATCCGGCCCTACCATAAGGCGCCCCACCGGAATGGCCCGGCGACCGTCCGACGAAACAGACCACGAATTGTCCGACGGACCAGACGACAAATCGCGCGACGGACCAGACGGATCTGCCAGCAGTTCCAGCAGCCCGCCCAAATGATCCCGATGATTATGACTCAGCAGAACCCAGTCTAACGAATCCACCCCGTGGTCCCTCAATTTTTCTATAAAATTTGCGGAATCCGGCCCGCTGTCATATAGGGCGTAACGCCCTCCATATTCCAGCAGCACCGAAAGCCCCTGACCCACATCCAAAAAAGTCACCCGGCCAACCTCCTCTTCAGCCCCTCCCCCAGACACGTATTGACAGCCCCAGGAAACCATGGCAAAAAACGTCAAAATTGCGCAAAACAGACCAAACCAGCCATATTTTTTCATCAACAGACCTCCAAATTAAGGAATAGCATGTACTTATACACGCACGAAAACGCAAAACGTTCATTTTTCCGCCTTTTTTTTACTATCTTTCCCCTTAAACGAGGTTTGTTATGCAATTACCCAAGTACAAAAAGAAGAAGCGCATCAAGTTGAAAGTCTGCCAGGAACCCGGCTGCGGCCGCGAATTCTGGGGTCACCCGATCGCCAAGTACTGCGAATTGCACCGCGACATCAAGCAGCGCCAGAAGCAGAAGAAGGATGTGGAAAACATCGAATCCAAGAACATCATCTTCCGCCACAACTACACCGAGTCCATGGACTTGACCTTCAAGTGCTGCCTCGACGGCTGCGGCGAGTCCTTTAGCATCCGCGTGTTCCCCAAGCAGTACATTTACCCCCGTTTCTGCGAAGAACACCGCAATGACTTTAAGCGCGCCAATTTCCAGCGCATTATGGCCAAGATGAAGAACGACTAATTTTTTTGGGTCCGCGGGCCAAAAAAATCAGATTTTATAAAAAAAATTAGGAGCTACCCTTGAATTTCGGGGTAGCTTTTTTATATTTGGGCCACATTCATGGTGGATGTAGCTCAATTGGTTAGAGTCCCAGATTGTGATTCTGGATGTTGTCGGTTCGAGTCCGGTCATCCACCCGAATAAAAGAAGACCTCGCAGAAATGCGAGGTCTTCTTTTTTTTCATGCAAGGGCGAGGCCCCCTTGGAACCCACTGGCAATCACCCTGCGATTGCTGACTGTAGACTCCGCTTTCATTTAGTCTGTTTCATACAAGGGGGAGATACTCCCCCTTGCCCCCCCCCCTGGGCAATCGCCCTGCGATTGCCGGATGCTGATGGTTGCTGATGGATGCAAAAAAGCAAGGCGATGCCTTGCTTTCTTAACAGTCTTTGGGGAGTTCGGGTTGGCTGTTGAAGCCGACTTGCGTTACTGGGGGCGCGTCCAGGCCGCTGCCGGAATACAGCAGAGGGCGAGCCTTCAGCTTTACCATTTTCATCCGAGGAGGATTGTAGTCCTTACGCTTCATATCCAAGACTCCTCCTAACCCTGAACCCCCAAACGCGTTAGTTCTTGATGCAACGGACAGACATAGGAACACCAAATTCATTCGTATGGTTGGCATATACCCTAGGATATGCAAATCCTATTCTATTTCCATCATTTTCTATAAAGGTTCTGTCATCAGAAGCATTAGGTTCTTTTTCAGGAATGAATACGAATTCATCGTAAGACGCAAGCCCAAATTCCACGACATCCGGCCAAGCCCCATAAACACTTGGGTAACCAACAAAGTTCAGCAGAGTCATCCAATCCTCTCTAGACGGGATTCTCCAGCCATCGGGACATATTCCTTGATGATTCTGAACATCTATCGTCTCAAGAAGTTCATCAGTCCGAAGCTCGGCCAAGGAACAAGCTTGGTAAGCTACAAGGCTATCTAGTTCATCCAAACGACTTTCAACGCATTCCTGCAAATAAGTTGAGGCGTAATCATCACCGAGCATCTCCGCCAAATCTCCCAAAAAGGAGTCTAAATTCCCTTCCTGCACATAGCCTGTCGTATCCAAATTCATCGCCTCAAGCCAGGTATAAAGATTTCCCTCGTCGTCACATTTTTTCGGATCTTTTTCAGGACACCTGGATTTTCCATTCAATGCATATTTCAAATTTTCCGACATCCATGTTTGCGTTTCCCCATTCGCAATAAAAGATGTCGTTTTATAGACACGTCCATCGCGAGCATCCGTCATAGATCCCACCGTATGAAGGTATTCCTTCATCTGTCGGATCCACAACCCGTCGTGACACATCAACATTGTGTTGGAGGCGAACTCACCCCATACGGGGCCAGCGGTAGACCAGCCTACTTCATGGAATTCGCCTTCTTTCAAGTTGTCACATTGACCGAGTTCCAACAAAACAGCTATATAGTTAGACACGTAATCACTTGCCAACTGAAGCATTTCCTTGGAAGGTCTAGCAAATCCGGCTTCTTCAAAACAACTTCCATTCAGCAAATACTGATTGTCAAAATCATAAATCGCCATCCTCAAAAGGCAACTTTCATCAAACGAACAATGATCAAGTTCCCTAGTCGTCTCGGCAAGATAACTTGCCGCAATTAAGACTGCATCCGACCTGGTCGTTCCAGAGATAGTCATTTTTTCAAATTTTTCATATTCTCCGTAAACGCCTAATTTCCTTAGAATGACCTGTTCTGCAGAATCTAAGGCTTGCACAGCACTTACTCCTTGAGAAATAAGGCGAAGAACTTCCGCATATTTCCATTCCGTCAAGACATTAACGTTTATGGTCGAAAGATCGTTTGCATCGACAATGGCATGGTATTTCGCTTCTTCGCTTGTAGAATGAGTTTTCAGTTCTCCAGCCACAGTCAGTAAACCATATTTCCATTTAGGAAAGTCAATGTTTAATTCAAAGTCAAAATCGTTATCCAAGTCAAGCGTTCTGCAAGACTCCGTTTCAGAAAATGAAACTTCATCTAGCTTACAGTATTTCACTGTTTTAGGAACAAAGGGTAAACCGGAAACTTCAACCACCTTTGAATTTTCCTCCGTGGCAATTCTAGCAAGAGCATCAATGTGTACCTTCAAGGCAACACTTGTTTCCTCTGAAACTCCATTGGCCACATTGCCGCCGTTGTCTGTACAGCCCATCATTGCTACGACTGCAGCAGTCATCAAGCTCGCGCCACTTGCGGCAGCAAAGCCTGCACCTATCTTTTTGAACAACTTCTTCATGATAATCCTCCTATTTCTTTTCCCCTGAAATTTTTTGAGACATGGGAAAGAGCTGCATGTTCAAGCGATAGACTCTTTCCATTTTATCGTCAGCCATGACGATGTCTGCCACACTCTTTCTGAACTCGGCGATTTTCTGCACCACCTTTTCGTAGGACTTTTCAGAAAGCCCCATGGTAAGGCCAGAAAAATGCCGTTCCTTTTGAGCCACGTTCTCGATGGTATCCAAGGCAAGTTCACCCATCTGATGATGCAATTCACGAACAGCCAACGGAGTTATCTCCATGGGGCCGGTGGTGACGAACTGCTCCGTTTGACGATAGCTGCCATCGGATTCCTTTTTGAGAAGTCCCGACTTTGTCAAAAAGGCGAGAACCTCGGAAACCTCTGCCGCGGTAATTTTAGGCATGCAGGCCTTGGCCATTTCCAAGGGCTTTGCGTTAGCCATGGCAGGAGCCAATTCACGAAGCAGAGGGTTCTTCCAGTCGCTAAAATAACGGAAGGAATCACCTTCTACAACGGTCGCCTTGTGGGCCGCAGCGATACCGAGCATCTCATTGAAAAGAGTCCTTCTGGATTCGTTGTCCTTGGCATGGTTCAGATTCACCAGGACCTTGAAGTAATCCACCTCCCAGTCCTTCAGTTCCATGGCAGCGGCCACACGGTCAACGGCGGCTTCGCTCAGGTTGTACTTGCCCTCGGCAACCAGCTTCAGGTAAACCGGCGACGAGAAACCTGCGCTCTTGGCAAAGTCGCGCCAGGTAAAGGCTCTACGTGCCTTGCGGTCAACATAGAAGTCTGCGATGTACCTGCGATAATCCGTGTACTCAATAATTTTTTTCAAAGGAACCTCCTTTCCCTTGACCCCAAATTTACCTTGTTACAAAGAAAAATCAATATTTCGCAACACAGAATATCAAAATTTTTAACAAGAATTAAGAAAATTTTGTATCGTGAAAATTTCTAAGCAAAAATACGATACAGAAATAATAAAGGAGATGCCGGATCGCGCCCGGCATGACAACAAAAAAGCACGGCACGACTTCTAAAGTTCAGCTTCCGTTTTATTCTTCGCAGGGGCCACTCACCCGAATACTAAAACCATAGGATTCACTGAAAAATTTTTTCCCATCCTGAATCTCTAAGACTAATTTAGCAGGCAAGATTTTGTCATTAAGTGATTTCATATTTTTGACGTTATTCGGCAAATAAAACCATTCCTTAGGTAAATAATCATCACCTTTTCTTTCAAATACCCCGTCCTTAACAGAGACATATCCTTTCCCATAATCAATCTTTGTCATAATCCTTCTTTTAACACTATCATCACAATAAATACATTTTCCTTCAGACTGAAAAGCATGTCGAGGAATGTAGTCAAGTTCCTTCTTTAACGTTAGGCTGTGACGTTTGTTATCAAAACAATACTCAGCAACAACCCTATTTTTAGCACACGGGCCAACAATAACCGCATCAAAAGATTTACGATACAAACAAGAACCCCCATTCGATTTAAATTCCCACATGCCCTTAAAGGGCTTCCAATAATACCGGACAATTGAATTCAACGCATCTTTCAAATGAAAATGCAGTCTATCACGATCAACAGGACTTATTTCCATTGCAGACATTTTTAAATTTCTACAAGAAGTATCAGATAATGATGGCGCATCAAAGGACTCAACAATACGCGCCTGAAAATCACCAGAAGAATCTGAGGGAGCATCAAGAACAAATTTAGTTTTATAAATTTCTCCCATATCAGAAGCGTATGGTTCTATAACCCCCTCTCTCACCAAGTGAAGACCATACATATCCGCAGACCTAGATTCCACACAAAATTCAAATGTTTCCGGCTCAACAGAGCACTCTCCCACTATGACAGCCATAAAATCCGAGGAGAGTTTCACTTCTGTATTGTAGAGTTCCGCAAACCACGTTCCCTTTAATTCTTTTCCATAATACGGTTTCAACGATTTTTTAGCATTTTTTAGATAATAACAAAGACAGGAAGAACCTTTGACTAGCTCTGTTTTCAAAGATTCAGTTTTTTTCTTAACATCTTTAAGCCCCCCAAAACAAGCATGAAAACCCATTCTAAGCAGAGAATCCATTTTCTCATCCTCTGGGGCATCAACAAAGTAATTGTAGTACCAGTCAGAACAACCCACTTCAACAGAATCCGGAATAATCCAGTTTGAGTCCGTAGGAATTCTAATATTTTTCAGCAAATACAATTCATACGAGTTATCAGTTCCGATTTTCGCACAAAATTCAGCAACTTGCCCGTTCTTGTTTTCGGCAATCGCATGAGAAAAGAAAAGAACGGTAAAAACCAATCCTAAACATCGAATTTTCATCATAACTTACACCTATCAATTTGCATATCGTGGTATTTTTTCACAGTATCCTGAACACTAGGATAGCTCAAATGGCCTTGGCTACCATTGTAATCAATTGCATTTTGAGCATCAAAAAGCGACTGAAGTTTCCACTCTACTTGTTTCCAAAACGTCTCTGCCGCCTTCTCTGCATAAGCTCTATTTTCATAAACAATGCAATCAGCAAGTAACGACGTGTTAAGCCAAAACAAACAAGCCAACAAAATTATCTTTTCACCACTCCAGCCCTTTACTCTACGAATTTCATGTTAGGATATTTCGCCTGAACGCATTTACGGAATTCCTTCGTGCCGGAACCATACTTCTCCTTACATTCGCTAAAATCGTAGGCACCTTTTGTAATGGGCTTAGGAGGAGCAGCATTTAAAAAACGCTCTTGCGTTTCCAACGGTCTTTGGAGATGCAATTCATTCGGACCCGTCAGGATTTGCGAATCTTGAATTCTTGAGGTTTCAGGATGGTTATGGGTCAATGCCTTACGTTCTTCATCATTGCAAGCTGCGACAAGGAACGTCATTGCAATTAGCATCGCAATTGTCTTCATATCATTCTCCTATATTCCTAACAGAAAAAAAATAATCATTCCTGACAAATTATGCAACCTCGTTTTTTGTATATTCTTACCAACGTTCGCGGACGCGGCTTTTGATCCGTCGCAGGCGCAGCGATTTTCTTAGATGGCGGCCATTGACTGCCCATGGAGTTAGCCCCAACTAGGCTATTCCACGATTTTTTACATCCACATATTCAAGTCCCGTTTCCAATTGCAACTGGTTTACAGCATCCACAGCAATAGATTCATCCACAAGAATAAAAGACTTTTCCCTTATCTGCTGAATTTCGTCAACGAAGTCTTCATTGCAGGTCAATTCGCGATAAACGGCATGCGGTATAACAACAGTTTCAAACAACTGCTGCAACATATCCAAGCGATTGATTTTCAGGAAAGATATTAACGGAGTGGTATCGGATACAACGAGCATTACCCTTTCCTCCGCACTGCATCGTAGGTCGCCAATTCTTCGTTCAGCATATTCGCATCACCATCGATATACGGAATTCCCATATCTCCATAGAGAGCAATTAGCCTTTCCTTTGGTATTCCTAAAATTTCAGCAGCACGGCCGTGGGAAATAGTCAAATCTTTAATGTAAGGGTATAAAATCAAGGCATTACGCACCAACTCGTCACGGCACTGGTTTTCCGTGATGAAATCATGCATTGATTCCGGAACCTTGATTGCTACAGTTGTGAGTTCCATATTGACTTGTCCTTCTAATATACAAACACATATAAATTGGAGCAAGTGGCAGAAAATGACATTGTACAAAAAAAAGAAGACCTCGGTTCATCACCGAGGTCTTCTTGGATCCTGTCTGATCCTGTCTGATCCTATCGCTACGCTCCAGGATGACAGCTCCAGGATGACTTAGCTCAAGCGGCTAATCATGTAACCAGCGCAAACTGCGGTACCGATCACGCCAGCCACGTTGGGGCCCATAGCGTGCATCAGCAGGAAGTTCTGCGGATCGTACTTGGCACCTTCAACCTGAGAAACGCGGGCAGCCATGGGAACTGCAGAAACGCCTGCGGAACCAATGAGCGGGTTCACCGGATTCTTGGGAGAAAGTTTGTTCATGATCTTTGCGAGGAAGAGGCCTGCGGCAGTAGAGAAGCCGAAGGCAACCACGCCCATAGCGATGATCATGAGGGTCTGGGGGCGCAGGAAGATGTCGGCAGACATGGTGAGGCCCACAGAAGTACCAAGGAAGATGGTCACGATGTTCATGAGTTCGTTCTGACCGGTCTTGACGAGACGATCAACAACGCCAGATTCCTTGAAGATGTTACCAAGCATAAGCATGATGATCAGTGCAGATGCATCGGGCACAACCAGGATGCAGACGATCATAACCATGACGGCGAAGGCAATACGTTCGGCCTTGGAGACCTTGCGGAGAGACTTCATGCGGATCTTGCGTTCTGCATCGTTGGTCATGAGGCGCATGATGGGCGGCTGAATCAGCGGCACCAGAGCCATGTAGGTGTAAGCAGCCACGGCGATGGGGCCGATGAGGTGCTTAGCCAGCTTGTTGGCGGTAAAGATAGAGGTCGGACCGTCAGCACCACCGATAATACCGATGGAAGCTGCTTCGCCCAGAGTAAAGCCACCGAAAGCAACGGCGCAGAACATGGTTGCGAAGACGCCGAACTGAGCACCACCACCCAGGAGGAGGGTACGCGGATTTGCAATCAGCGGTCCAAAGTCAGTCATGGCACCCACGCCCAGGAAGATGATGGGCGGGAAGAGTTCCAGGTGGATACCCTGGCTGATGTAGTAATAGAGGCCTTCAGTCGGGACAAACATGCCCTCGATGCTCCAGCCACCATCATAGAATCCCTTGGTGGGGATGTTCACCGCAAGAGCGCCCAGTGCGATCGGCAAGAGCAGCAGCGGTTCGAACTTTTTCACGATTGCCAAGTACATCAGGACGAAGCTGACAATCCACATCACGATCATAGACGGCGTGATGTAGGCAAAGCCAGTGTCGCCAGCGAACTGGACAACGGAGTTAAGGATTGAACTCATTTATATGTACCTCAGTAGGCTAAATTAAGCGATGGTGAGGAGAGTCTGGCCATCAACGACGGTGTCGGTTTCCTTAACGGAAACAGAGTTCACGGTACCTGCGCAAGGAGCGACAACCGGGTTTTCCATCTTGAGAGCTTCGATGATTGCAACTTCCTGGTTAGCTTCGACCTTGTCGCCAACCTTGACCTTCAGCTTGAACACAGAACCAGCGAGGGGGCTCTTAACTTCGGTGCCACCAGCGACAGCAGGTGCAGCAGCGGGAGCAGGAGCGGCAACCGGTGCGGGAGCAGCAGCCGGAGCGGCAGCGGGAGCAACGGCAACATTGGAATCAAGAACTTCAACTTCTACATCGTAGCTCTTGCCTTCGAAACTGATACGTACGGTCTTCTTCATTTTTCTTTTTCCTGGCTTTATAGCCTGTTGAATTTTTAAAGGTTGTTCCTAGATCTTAGACAATGGTCCAAGCAGGGGAGTTAACATTCTTGTAAGCGGTGACGCGGCAGGGCTGACCCAGGACCTGAGTTGCAGCTGCGGTCATGATCACCACCAGTTCGTCGTTGGTAAGGCCCGGATGTTCTTCGAGGGCGGCAATAGCAGCGATAGACAGGAAAGCCTGGAGCTGCTTGTTGGTCATACCCGGATGAACGCTCTTGGCATTGGGATCCCAGTCGCAGTGAGCGGGGCCAATGGTACGGGGTGCAGCGGCGGCAGGGGCTGCAGCGGGAGCGGCAGCAGGAGCAGCGGCGGCGGGCTTGACTGCGGGTGCAGGAGCCTTGTCCACGTTGAGGCCAAGCTTTGCCATGATGAAGTTCATCAAGTAGCAGAGCAGGCAGAGGCCGATAATAACAGCCATCACTACGATAAGGCCAGTAGCCTGGAATTCAGCCAGCTTGCCAATAGTGAAGGTTTCCTTTTCGCCCTGGCAGACGCCTTCGACAACGTCGCCATTGCAATATTCCTTGCCCAAAGTAGCCTTGGCAATGGGGAGCACCTTTGCAGATGCATCGTCCTTAGCCTTGAGGGCGTTACGGGCGGTCACAGACTGATCGTAAGTCTTGTAGAGCACCTGGAATCCACCACCATGAGCTTCGACAATTTCGAAGACGGCGGAATCGGCACCAGGAGTCAGGTCAAGCTGAGCCTGAACCTTAGCGGCATCAGTAGGAGACATCAAGGCGATCTGCTCGTCGAAACGTCCCTTAGCCTTTGCAGCCGGTGTTGCAACTACAGCTTCTTCGGCAGCGGGAGCTACCTGGGATTCTGCAGTGATTTCTTGCGTTTCATTCATATTGGATTTTATCCATTCTTTTAGGTGAACATTTTGATAAAAATCAACGATGGAAATTTAACTAATTAGCGGAAAGCGAAAAGGTTAAAGGTTAAAGATAAGGGCAAATGAGGGGGAAATTTTTAGACTAAAAAAGCGCCCTTTTTTACCAGGCGCCCATTGATAAACATTTCTTTACATCAGACGTAAACCGCCCTATAAAATCCGGGACTAGAGCTTCATGACTCCCGATTCCAGACCGCGGACAGGAACGTAACGGACGTTGCCCGCATTGTCAAAAATGATTGCGGCACCTGCCAGGAAGTTCACCCAGTTTCGATTACCCTGCTCATCAAAGTAACGCAGGTCCACCTTCTTCTGGGAAGCGTAAACCGCAAGGGGCAAGACCATCCTGTCATGGGAAATGTAGAAGTTGACCTTCTGCAACTTGCTGCGGTTGGCCAGAATGTAATCGGACACCAGTTCCTTGGTGCGGTCTTCCAGGTCGTAGAAGTTTCCGGCAGGCACGCCCCTATAAGCCCAGCTAGACAACTCGATAATGGAGGGGTCGCCAGACTTCACATACCATTCCCCATCGAGGCCATCAAGAACATCGGGGTTAATGCTACCCTGCCCAGCCCCATCGGCAATTCCTTCGCAGGTTTCCAGGGTGCGGGTGTAACCGGAATAGGCAAAGTAAATCCTGCCGACGCCACTAAACTTGGCACCGACACTCTTAGCCTGAGCCTTGCCGTTGTCGGTCAGATGCCCCTTGGAGCCAGTTTCATTGGTACGTTCTGCATGACGGAGTACAAACACCACGGACTCGCCTGCACCCAGATTGCGGTACACATCGGCCACGTCAGAGAAATCCATGATATCGTTGCCGGTAGCAACACGCCATTTTCCGGTAGAAGTTTCATAGATGTAATTCTTGTCCTTGTTGATCACACCGGGGCGAATAGCGCCATCGTACTTGGAGGTATCGGCTCCCAGCCCCACCGTATCCTTTTCGATATCGGTAGCGGCACGCCAGCGGCCCAATTCAGCATCGCAGGTAAAGCGGAGCTTGGTCTTGGTTGTATCCCTGTAATCACAGCCAAAAAGAGAGCTCTGACTTTCAGAAATATGAGACACCATTCCGTCAGTAGACGCATTGCATTCGGGGAACTTCAATTCCTTTGTCCAGAAATTGCGCAAGTGCTTGTCGAAATCGGGAACATCCCCCAGCTTCCAGCTAGCCACGTTCTTACGGATTTTTTCAAAGTCACCATTAATGTCAAGAGACATAAGCCAGTCAGCCAAATGAGCCCTGGAAGTCCAGTCGTCCCAGTTTCCGGTATTGGCGACTTTCTGGGCAATGGAATCTGCAAACAGGAGCATTTCCTGGCCAGAACCATGACGTTGCAGCATTACGGATACAGCCAAGAGAGCGGCACTGAATTCGTCTCCGTCAAACAGGTTGACTTCGTCGGAAATCTTCGAAACTGTAGAAGTGCCCGGGCCGAACATACCACCCTGGCCCTGCATAAAGAGGTCGTCATTGAACCCTTCAATCTTGATGCCGAAAGCGTAAAGCACCTTCTTTAGGGACTGTTCCTTGAGCATACGGATCGGCGTATTGAAACCACCCTGTTCCGCAAGCTTCATCACCACGACGGCATCGATATGAGTCAGGATGTTCACGTTTACGGAATCACGTTCCGTAAGGTCGGTAACGTTCCTCAGCTTAATCAATTCCGAAGACAGGCCACCAGTCAGTTCGTTTTTATAATAGCCTTCGGCCTCCACTCGAACATAGGGGGAAACCACGTCAAAGGCATCGAAGCCATAGGAACCGTCGGCAGTAACAACGCAAGTTTCATGTATACGGTCGGAATCGGCCATACGGTTCATGCTATCCAGTTCCACCACCTTCACCGAGGTACCAAAACGGAAGGGCCCCTTTTCGGCGATGCCAACCACAGAAACATCCTGACGGCGGTAGACGAACTCGCCAGAAACAGTATCATAACCGAACATGGAAGACACCGTATCCAGAGGCATCCGCATGCCCGCAATCAGAGAACCGTTTTCGCAAGAAACGCCAATGTCTTCCACAACGCCAGTAACCCATTCGCCTTCATAGCAGAAATAGATTGCATTCTCGGAAGCGACCATCATCGCTTCACCCTGATTTTCCGAAGTACACTTAGGCAGGTCATCGGAATCGGAGACCACGGTGGAATCTTCTACAGGGGGATCATCGCTAATCACGGGCCCCGGAACCACTTCCCCAATGGAGCTATTGCCAGAAACTTCACTCTGGGATCCGCTACTACCATTCTGGGAATCTGCGGAATTCGGAATTTCATCATCGTTTCCGGACGGGGTAAAATTCGAGGAATCGTCGCCGCAGGCAACGAACAAAGCAGACAGAAAAATCAAAAAAGCCAAACGATACATCAGGCCTAATATAAAAAAGTGAGCCCGATGTTTCCAAATCAATTTTTACTTACAATGATTACATCCGCTGTCAAAAAAACGTGCTAATTTGGCAAAAACAGCAAATTTAGAGCATGCTTCCCGTTTCCAGGAATTTCTCGTGCATTTCGAAAGCCCGGGAAAGAGCCAGCGGCACATGCACGCCCTTGGCATGCTTCAGGCTGAATTCCAGGAAATCGGCCAGAGGTTCCTTGAAATTGGGATGGGCGCAATTCTTGATAATCAGGCGGGCACGTTCTTCGGCGGGGAGGCCACGAAGGTCAGCCAAGCCCTGCTCCGTCACGAAAATCATGGTATCGTGATCGGGGTGGTCCACATGGCTCACATAAGGCACCACGGAACTGATGGTTCCATTCTTGGCCACAGAGGGCGTCATGAAAAATCCAAGCAGACAGTTGCGGGCAAAATCAGCGGAACCGCCGATACCATTCATCATGGCGGAGCCTGCCACCAGGGAACTGTTCACGTTGCCGAAGATATCGACTTCAAGGGCGGTATTCATGGAGATAACGCCGATGCGCTTGATAACATCGGGGCTGTTGCTCACTTCCTGCTGACGGATCACCAGATGCTTTTTCCATTCCTCGGCATTGGCGACGAATTCCTTCTGGGTACTTTCAGACAAAGTAAGAGCCGTTCCGGAAGCAATCCCCAGCTTACCATTCTTCAGCAGCGGAAGAACCGCTTCCTGAATCACTTCGGTATAAAGGTCAATCCTGCTCAGGCGATCATCCGCCGCCATGGCAGAAAGAACAGCGTTAGCCACCTTGCCTACGCCACTCTGGTAAGCAAGCCCCTTCAGGAGTCGGCCACGCTTTTCCTCAAAGCGGACAAAGTCCAGGATGCGTTCGCCAATGTTGCGGGAAATTTCATCGGGCTCCACAAAGGGAGTCACTTCGTCGAAGCGGGACTGTTCTACAATGGCCACCACCTTCTCGGGATTGACGCAGGCAAAGGCCTCGCCCACGCGATCACCGGGCGCATCGATAGCCAGGGACTTGGCATGGGGCGGCAAATCCGGAAGTGCCACGTCGTGAATGCCCACGCAAGCATCGCCAAAGCGGGTATTCAGTTCCAGGATAACACGGTCTGCCATTTCCAGGTACGTTACGGAATTACCGCCAGACGTAGAAAGGCATACACGACCATCGGGAAGAATACAGGTCACCTCCACAATAGCTACCGTGGGGCGGGGCAGCGCACCGGTACGGATCCAGTAGCCCATCTTTCCAAGGTGTGCGTCAATATACTTGATGGAACCGCCATTAATCGCCTTGCGCAGCGCCGGATTGGACTGGTACGGCATGCGGAAACTGACCGCATCGGCGCGGGCCAGCGCACCATCGCAGCTATCGCCGGTCGATGCGCCAGAGAACAGCGTAATCTTGAAAGGCTCGCCATTGGCGTGGAGTCTTTCGGCACGTTCGGCAAGAGCGGTCGGCACCACCTTAGGGTAACCCGCCAAGGTAAAACCGGACACGCCAAGAACGTCCCCATCCTTGATCATTTCGGCAGCTTCCGCCGCAGAGCACTTTCTAGATTCGATCCATGACATAATGGGGTCAAAAATAATTATTTTGCGGGCCATGCTTCACTTTATCAAATACAATCTGATCGGAATCATGAACACTTTGATTACCCTGGCAGTCGTCTGGGTGCTGCATCAGCTGCTGGACTGGAATCTGGAGCTTTCCAACTTCCTGGGTTTTGTGGCCGGGGGCTGCAACAGCTACATCATGAACCGCATCTGGAATTTCAAAAGTTCCAACAAGAAGTCTGCGGAAATTACCCGATTCCTCATTGTATTTTTATGTGCCTACGGCCTGAACCTTCTGGTTCTGGAAGGATGCGTCTACGCCCTTGATAATTGGGGTCCGCTGGCCTCAAGCGCAAACTTGATTTCCAAGTTCATGAAACCCAGCTACTTCGCAAACATTGTTGCAAACGTAGTCTACGTATTGGCCAGTTTCACCCTCTACAAGAAGTGGGTCTTTACCAAACAATAAATTCGATGCGACGATTCGCCTTGCGGCCCTGCAAGGTTCCATTGTCGGCAACAGGACGGCTAGATCCAAGCCCCACCGCTTTCAGGCGACGGGCATCAATCCCCTTGCCAACCAAGTAGTCAACCACAGACTGGGCACGTTCCTGAGACAGCATCAAGTTGATGTTCTCGGGACCGGCGTTATCCACGTGGCCCTCGATTTCAAGTTTAATGGTGGGAGCGCCGATCAGGATGTCTACCAGGGAATCCAAGGCAGAAAAACTTGCCTTGGTCAGCTTGGCAGAGCCAGTCTGAAAATCAATTCGGCCCCTCAGATAATCCAGAGTTGAATTCTTGGAAACAGGGCAGCCAACGGAATCTACAATGGCATCGTAGGGAGTATTGGGACACTTGTCCACCTGGTCGGGAACACCGTCCCCATCATCATCACGGACACAGCCTCGTTCATTCACCAAAGCACCTACCGGACTGTTGGGGCACTTATCCAGATAATCGGGAACGCCATCCCCATCAGTATCCAGGGGGCAGCCAGTCTGATCTACGGGAGTTCCCGGTTCCGTACCGGGGCACAGATCCCTGGTATCGTAAACACCGTCATGGTCAGAATCCAAGGGGCAACCTAGGGAATCAACGGGAGTGCCCGGCCTTGTATTGGGGCACTGATCAATATCGTTGGGTACACCATCACTATCGCCATCTAAAGGCTGTGCTACAACCATGGCGCAAAATACAAACAAAATTGAAACGAGTCTTTTCATCCAAAATCCATTACTTAACTTAAGTAAACCCAAACTAACTCGCCTTCCAAAATTTAGTATTTTATCGTCCGCTGCAACCCCGTGGAATGTAAAAGCATCTAAAATTACGACTATGGACAACTCCCCTATCCTTTCTATACAGAACTTACGTCGCGACTTCAAGATGGGCGATGAAACTGTACACGCCCTGCGCGGAGTAAGCTTCGACATTCACAAGGGAGAGTTCGTCACCATCATGGGAACCAGCGGATCGGGCAAGTCTACCATGTTGAACATTCTTGGCTGTATGGATAAGCCCACCGCAGGCCACTACATTCTGGACGGGGAGCATACCGAAAAATTGAAGCGGGACGCCCTGGCAAAAATCCGAAACCAGAAGCTGGGTTTTGTCTTTCAGAGTTACAATTTGCTGAGCCGAACTACAGCTCTCGAAAATGTGGAACTGCCCCTCCTGTACAATTCAAAAGTTTCTGCTTCGGAGCGTCGCAAGCGAGCCGTCCGCGCTCTTGAAATGGTAGGGCTTTCCGACCGCATGAATCACCTGCCCAACCAGATGTCCGGCGGTCAGCAGCAGCGAGTGGCCATTGCCCGCGCCCTGGTCAACGATCCGGTCATTATCCTTGCCGACGAAGCCACCGGTAACCTGGACACCCGTACCAGTTACGAAATCATGAGCATCTTCCAGGACTTGCATAGGCAAGGGAAGACTATCGCCTTCGTGACCCACGAACCGGATATCGCCACCTTCAGCGGACGCACCATTACGCTGCGAGATGGCCTTCTAAAAAAAGACGTCATCAACGAGAATGTGGCCGACGCAAGGGCCGCCCTTGAGGCATTGCCCCCGCCGGAAGTTTTTGACGATGATTCAGAAGATCGTCGCGGGGAGGGCGCATAATGGGTCCTATAACCCTTGTTAAAATTGCAGTGAAGGCCCTGTTCCGCAACCGCATGCGAACCTTCCTTTCGGTGCTGGGCATCGTCATCGGTGTGGCCGCCGTGATTGCCATGGTAGCCATGGGCGAAGGATCCAAGCAGTCCATCAAGGAACAGATGACCAGCATGGGCACCAACGCCATTATCGTCATGCCTAATCGCGACCGTCGCGGCGGCGTGCAAACGGAATCCGCGGTCTCCCTAGAAGAAGACGACGTTATCGAAATCCGCAACAGGGCACAGTTCATCAATGGCGTATCGCCCATGATTACCGCCAACGGCCAGGCCATTGCAGGAAACAACAACTCCCCCACCCAACTCAGCGGAATTTCCAGCGACTACCTCAAGATCCGCAACTACGAAATCGAGGACGGCGTCATGTTCGACGACGAAGCGGACCGGATGTCCAAAGTCTGCGTCATCGGCCAATCTGTCATCAAGAACCTGTTCCCCGATACAGACCCCATCGGAAAGACCATCCGATACAAGAGCATCCCGCTGAAGGTCATCGGCACATTAAAGGCCAAAGGCAGCGGTGATTTCGGGCAGGACCAGGATGATGTCATCTTCACGCCCTACCAGACGGTAATGAAACGTTTTAACGCCACCACGGAAATCCGCCAGATTTACGCAAACTCCATCGGCGAAGGCTACGCGGAACAGGCCACAGAAGAAATCATGGGTATCCTGAAGGAACGTCGCAGCTGGACAAAGCCCACGGACCCCTTCCGAATTTTCACCCAGGAAGAAATGATTACCATGATGACCAACACGTCCGATATGTTGTCCTTAGTCCTTACGGCAATTGCGGGCATCAGCCTTCTGGTTGGCGGTATCGGCATCATGAACATCATGTACGTTTCCGTTACGGAACGTACCAAGGAAATCGGCCTGCGCATGGCTATTGGCGCACGCGGTCGCGATATACTCTTGCAGTTCCTGATTGAATCCGTCATGATCAGCCTGCTGGGCGGTCTCATCGGAATCGGTCTCGGCATCGGAGCCTCTCAGGCAGTCAAGTCCATACTGAACTGGCCCATGAGCGTTTCCATTACCAGCGTGGTGGTCAGTTTCGGCGTCTGTTTTGTGACTGGAGTATTCTTCGGCTGGTACCCTGCACGAAAGGCAAGCCGCCTGGACCCCATAGATGCTTTAAGGTTCGAGTAACATATTTTTTACTTGCATTCTTTTAAAAAGGTTAGCTATTATTACCTTGTGAACAACGAGGTATTAATGCGTCACCCCAAAAAGAAAACCCTGATAGCCGCTTCCGCCATTGCAGCACTTTCTGCAACCGCCTTTGCAGCTACCACCCCCTATGACCTGATTCGCCCCACCTGGCCCCTGACCTGGGACGCCAAGGCTCTCGACAATTTCGAGCCGAATGCAAAAAAGGATAACGTCCTGCCCGAAGAAAAGACCCCGGCAAACTTCAAGGCCGGAGCCCTCATGCCCGACACCCTGGACCAGGCCTATCTTGACGTCATCAACACGACCATCTCTCCCATTCGCGTAAACCAGGCCGGCTACCTGAAGAGCGATACGGAACGTCAGTTCTATTTTATCGGCACCGCCAAGGAATTCGAAGTCGTCGATGAGAACGGCAAGTCCTTAAGCAAGAAAATTACCGGGACCCTCACGAAGACTTCCGAAGAAACCACCTCCAGCTGGCTTATCGTCGCAGGCACTGACGCAACTATTAGCGATTATAAACGCTACTCTGTCGAGTTCAACGGCCCCTCCGGAAGTATCCTCGTCGGAAACATTCCCCAGTCCGTCCCCACCGACAAGCGCCTCCGCATCAAGGTCGGTGACGAGATCTCCAGCACCTTCATCGTAAGCGAAGACGTCTACACCATGGTGAAGGATGCGGCCATTAAATTCTTTGGCATCCAGCGCAGCGGCAATTCCGATTCCTGGTTCCATGGCCCGAGCCACGTCAAGGACGGCGCAGGCAAGGTGGTCCTCGACGAAAAAGTAGTCTCCGGTGTAACAACCAATGAAGGCGACCTGCAGGGTGGCTGGTACGACTGCGGTGACTACCTGAAGGAATCCCAGACCCAGGCTTACGCATTTGCAAATCTTGCCGTCGCCGCGGCCTCCAACCCCTCCAAGGACGTTGACCATTATGCATACAACCACGGGGAATTCGTAAAGACCGACAACGTTCCTGACGTTCTTCGCGAAGCAAAGCACGGTGCGGATTTCTTCCTGAGATCATTCAAGGCTGCCAATGGCGTTGTCGACAACATGGCCGTTTCCGTGGGTAACTTCGGTAGCGATCATGGTTTATGGGTTCGCCCTGAACTTCAGGACTACATCGTCATTTCGATGCGCGGCGGTCCCGCAGATCGCGACGTCCGTCTCGGCGAACTGGGTTCCAATATTTCCGGTCAAATCGCGGCTGGCCTTGCCATCCTGAGCAAGGACTACGCCAAATACGACAAGGACTTCGCCGACTCCTGCCTGATGGTCGCCGAAAAGATGTACGACTTCGCCAAGAACCTGGCACTTGGCAACGACTCCTATGACAAGGGGAAGAAGTTTGTTTACAACACAATGGCCGCAGGATGGAGTACCCCAGCCTACAACGGCAATAATGAATATCACGACGATCTCGCCCTGGCAGCGATCGCCCTCCACTACGCCACTTACGAAAAGTCCGGCAAAATGGATTACCTGAACGACGCCGTCGAAGATACGGAAATCGGGACAGATCAGATGAGCAGAAGCTTCGCCTTCAATGGCGGCTGGATGGCCCATGGTCGAAACGGCATGTTAAAGTCCAGCAGGAACACCAGCTGGGCAAACGTCAACACGCTGACACTCTATGCTTTCTACAAACTGTTGCTGAAGGATTCAAAGACCGCAACCAAGTACGGCATCTCCGATGAAAAACGTCTGGGATATGCAGAAAAGGTGGCAAGCACCATGGCCATCAACCTGCAAAATCTTTCGAACTCCGGCACAAGTAGCATCGAACTTCCTGTCAGCCAACTCTCAAGCGAATCCGGAGCCATCAGCTATGACGGTGCATGGTATAGCATGCAAACGGATCAATCATGGATATATAACCGCTATCAAGCGGGAAATATCTTTGAAGTCCTCGCCCTTGCCGATATCGCCAAGGACCTGGAAAAGGTAAAGCTTCCGACATTGGGCACCTTGAACTGGAACTCCGAAAAACTGCATCAGTTGGGTATCAACCAGCTGAACTACATGCTAGGCGTCAACCCCTGGGACGTTTCCTTCATTTACGGCGTTGGCGACAAGAACGACAACCATCCCCACCACAGAATATCAAACCCCGAAGGACGTAATGCACGAGGTAGCGTCGCATACAAGTACGTACGACCCGTTGGAGGTCTTTTCGGAGGAATCATTCCTGGTGCAGAAAATTCCATTAGTCCTAGCGCATTGAGCTGGGAAGACTATCATCTTTCCGAGACTTGCCTCGATGGATCTGCTGCACTTGTCTCTGCCTTGACAATCGTCAGCAACGGCGGCGACGACTACTTTGAAAAGAAGTGCGACAACTGCAACAAGAATCCCGACATTTTCCAGGCAGACAACATTCACGTCGGTGCATACCATTACGAGTTCAACGAACTGGACTACTTGACCATCAGCTTCAGCAACAGCACCCTGAAGAGAATGGACAGCGTTGTTACATACGTCTACTTCGACGCAACCGAAGATGACGTCGAAAACTGCAACGTACTGTTCAACCTGTCAATCTGCCAGGCCTACGACCAGGGCGGATTCAACAAGCCTTGCAGCAACGAAGACGAGATTCGCAAGGAACTGAGAAAAAACAATCCCCAGAAGATCGGGGATACCTACGACAAGAAATCCAAGACCTACACCTGGGCACTCCCCATTGTTCTGGACTCCTTAGGTATCGGCCGATATGTCCGTCTCGACCTTAGCGTAACCTCCGGTACAAAGGTTAGCGGAGCCTGCGAATACGCTCTTGAGCCCGCAAAGGTAGACTTCACCAAGGGCTGGAGCTTCAAGTCGCATACCGCAAGCAACAGCATGCCCGCCTACGAAGGAATTTCCGACAAGGATAAGGATTACATCGAAGTCCAGGAAGCGCCTGATGCTCCCTACATCGTACTCCGCAGCCAGGGCAAACTCATCTGGGGTTATGGTCCCGCAGACGAAACCAGCGACCGCGTAGGAGTCCGCAAGATTGCCGCTCCTGCCGCAAATGCAAAGATGATCGTCAACGGCCGAGGCCTCTATGTAGTTGCACCTGCACAGGGCACAAAGACCCTGAAGGTCTTCGACATGCTGGGCAACCAGCTCATGGCACAGACCTTCGAAGGGACTTCCGCACAGGTCAGCCTCGCAAAGCTTCCTCATCGTAGCGCCATGGTTGCACGTCTCATGTCCGGCGAGAAGGTTCTTGCCACCAAGGCATTCAAACTGAAGTAATCCATCAAATTACATCAAGCGTAAAGAACGTCGGCTACAAAAAAGCCGGCGTTTTTCATTTTGCGGAAAAGTCGCAGAAAACGACAACCACATCCCCTTAGACCCATGTGAGATTTTTCATGCAAAAAATCCAATCCAATTTTTTTTGCACTATATTTATTGCCATGGAACTACTTGAATTTTTGAAAGACATGCCGGTCATCGGCATCCTTCGCGATATCCCCCGGGGATCCGAAGAACTCTGTGCACAGACTGCGGCCAAGTGCGGTCTTAAGGCTATTGAAGTCACCATGAACACCGACAATGCCGCAGAAATCATTACGGCACTGAAGGCCGCCTGCAAGCCCTACGGCATTACCGTCGGCGCAGGCACCGTGCGCCATGATAGCGACCTGGAAAAGGCCATGCACGCAGGCGCCAACTTCATCGTAACCCCAAATACCCGTAGCAACATCATCCGCACGGCGGCAGGCTCCAAGACCCCGATTATCCCCGGAGCACTGACCCCCACCGAAGTGCAGAAGGCCTACGACCTGGGCGCAACGGCCGTCAAGATTTTCCCGGTAGATTGCGTTGGCGGTCCCAAGTACATCAAGGCTTTGCGCGGTCCCTTCCGCGACATACCCCTGCTGGCCTGTAGCGGCGTGAACGCCGAAAATGCCGGTGAATACATCAAGGCAGGCGCCAACCTGCTGGCATTCGGCGGAAGCATCTTCAGCGCCAAGCTGATGAAAGAAGGTAACTGGGAAGAAATCGGCAAGCGCCTGACAGAATTGCTGGACGCTGTACGCGCAGCCCTTAAGTGAGGGCGCGCGCGGAGCGCGCTTTCAGGCTTCAGGTATGAGGTATGAGCTCGGGCCTGCGACTCCTTTCAGCGGTGAGCTATGAGCTAGATAATCGCGCCAACGGCGCCTTACTTTAACTCATAACTCATATCTAGTTATATCATCCCACAATTAAAGGACCCGGATTTCTCCGGGTCCTTCTTTAAACTGTCAGCTATAAGCTCTCCGCTATTTTTCGCTTTTCATCTTCTTCTTGCATTCGTACATAGATACATCTGCACTGTGAAGCATGTCGTCCATTTCGGAGTAGTCTTCAGAAGAGTGTGCGATACCATAAGCGAAAGTCACCTTCTGATCGACGATGGTAATTGCGTTTGCAGCCCTTTCCATACGTTCGACACAAATGAAGGCCCCCTTCTTATCGGTTTCGGGGCAGAGGATCATAAACTCGTCACCGCCCATGCGGAAGAACAAGTCGGAATCGCGGAGCAAAGCCTTGACGGAATTCACCACGGAACGGAGCATCAAATCGCCAGCCTGGTGGCCATAGCGGTCATTCACCTGCTTAAGTCCGTTCAAGTCAAAATAAATCAGGGAGAACTGCGTTCCATAACGGCGTGCGCGAGAGAAAAGTTCGCGGAGTGAATTCATACCGTGGCGTCTGTTGTAGCAGCCGGTCATGTCGTCCGTCAGGGAAATGTCGCGCAGGTAGCGCAGGGAACGGGACAGTCGAATATGCACATTGACGCGGGCCAACAGAATGTCTTCCACGGCATTCTTGCTCACAAAGTCAGACGCACCTGAATGGAATCCCTTAGTCACGCTTTCGGTATCTTCACGGCTCGTCAAGAAAATCACCGGCAGATCATCCAAGGCATAACGCTGACGGATTCGAAGACAGACTTCGTACCCGTTCATGCTAGGCATGTTAATGTCAAGAAGAACCAGGTCAACGCAGTTTAATTCCAAATACTCCAGGGCCTCTTCGCCAGAGGTACAGGCAGTAACATTATAACCCACGTGAGTCAGAAGGTTGCGGGTACGCTCAAGAACTTCCGCACTATCATCAACGATGAGAATCTTTTCTTCGACCATTTTATCCCTATCTTTGTCTCTTAACCTTTTACACACACACCAACAGAGACATACTAAAAATAGATTTTCAAGGGACCAAAGTCATCACCGTTCTTGTAAAAATTCCAATACCGGAGCGGCCTGAACAAGCCCCAAATCTGCGGCATACCTAAAGAAAAGGTTCAGGGACTCCTTGCGTTCCTCGGTAAAACGGTAATCCAGGGCCGAGTAGTAACTTTCAATAACGGGGCGGGGCAAGTTGACAGGATAACGGGCAAGCCATTTATCTAGGGCCGCAGAAGGCCTAGCGCTAAATGTTTCGATACTGTTCCTGGTCGCATCCATGTACCGCAGGAGAGTCGGGCGCAGTTCGTCGGACAAAGCCTCCTTGGCAATAATCCAGGCGCCAAAGACGAAGGGCAATTTCTGCCAGTCCTGCCACAAGGTTCCAAGGTCGTAACTGTAGGCGAACCGGCGACGTTCATTTTCTTCAAGGGCCTGATCGCCAATAAGCAGGCAGGCGTCATCCCCAGGCTGATACGCCCCATCCACATAATCAGGACGCAGACCGAAGCGAGTCTCCAGCAAGATCCGCAAAAGCGTCACGGACGTCTTGCTCTGGGCTGTCATACGCACCCGCTTCCCCGACAGTTCCTGGACCGGCAGATTTGAAAACAACTTAACGGAACGGACTTCAAAGGAGCAGGAAGTGCAGAGCGTCGGAGACAGCACAAAAGCCCCCGGTTTCTGGGCAAAAGTAATGGAAGATGCCGGGGAAAGGTGGATAGATCCATCTTTTAGACCCGCACAATGGGCGCTAGGTGGCCCATCCACAAAATCTACATCGCCAAATTCGGATTCGCGGCCCAAAAAGTCGTGAAAAAAGGGTGCACAGACCAAAAAAGGAATTCGTCCTACTCGCAAAGTCATATAAAAAAATTAACTTTTCCCAAAGCCTTACAACAGGCTGGATTTAATAAACTGAGGATTAACTGAAGTATAAATAGTGGCTAAAGTACAATGGCTGTATTTCACGTAAAGAAAACCTCCCTTGGCGAAGACCAGAATACTCTGGTGTTCAAGGGTAAGATTATTGAAGGCCCCATCAGCAAGGGGATGACCATCGAAATTCCCGTTACCCAGGAAGCTGTGGTAAAGATGAAGATTTATGATGTCGCCCTGTTCGAAAAGCAGAAGGACGACGAAAAGAAGGTTGGCCTGATCGTTGACTTTAACGGACTTCCCGACGACATGGAAGTAGTTCTCGGTCTGAACATTGCAGACGAAGACCTGAATATCGTTAACGAGTAAAGTTTCTCAATCGGCCGTCAATTCCGACGGCCTCAACTTAAATGGGATGGTAACATGATTAAAGAAAGACTGCGGGGAGTTAATTTGGGCGGCTGGTTCAGTCAGGTAGACTGCATCCAGGAAAAAGATCCCGTGGGTTTCCCTGGGATCATCCAACACGTAAAGACCTTCCTCGGTGTGGAAGATTTCAAGCGCATCCGCAATGCTGGGTTCAACCACGTCCGTCTGCCGGTGGACTATTTCAACATGTTCGACGGCGAAGAACTGAAGCCCAACGAAGAAATGTTCGCCCTGCTGGACAAGGCCCTCAAGGAAATCCAGGCTGCAGACCTGGATGTCATCCTGGACCTGCACAAGTGCCCCGGCCATGACTTCCACCTGGCCAGCTACGAAGAACAGGCTTTCTTTGTCAGCGCCGACGCCCGCAAGGACACCAACAAGGTCTGGTCTTATCTGGCAGAACGCTACAGCGGTGAATCCCGCGTCATGATGGAACTGCTGAACGAACCTGCAGCAGGCGACTCCAAGGTCTGGGACAAGGTGAAGGATGAAATCTTCTGGACCATCCGTAAGCACGCCCCCAAGAACACCATCGTGGTCGGTGCCAACAAGTGGAACAGCGCCCGCGAATTCCAGTACCTGACTCCGCTGGACGACGACAACGCTATCTATAGCTTCCATACCTACACTCCGGTGACATTCACTCACCAGGGTGCCGCATGGATCAAGGACCCGTTCTTCCACATGGAACGCCCCTGGCCCGGTGACTATGCCGCCCCTGTCGATGACGGTTGCACCCGCCTCGACGTTGAATATGGCAAATGGGACAAGGCCCGCCTGCAGGCAAGCATCCAGAACGCTCTGGATTTCCGCGCCAAGTACGACCTGCCCGTCGCCTGTAACGAATTCGGCGTCTACGTCCAGGTGCCCCGTCAGTATCAGATGGCCTGGATGCGCGACTTCATGGAAATCCTCCGTGACGCAGATGTCGGCTACAGCTACTGGAACTACAAGAACCTGGACTTCGGTATCGTATCCAAGGGCGAATCCCTGCACAACAACCTGGCCCAGTACAACAATCCGGAACGCCTCGACAGCGAACTCATGGAACTGCTGGCAAAGGGCTAGAATTCAGGCGTCAGGATTTAGGTATCAGGTATCAGGCGCCAGGCCGCATAGAAAAGGCTCCAGTTAAACTGGAGTCTTTTTTTTAAAAGTCAGCAACGATACCTAGACCCACGGGGAAAACAAGTTTATCATTATCGAGTCTGCCATAAAGCTCGTCAAAATTTGTATAGTAGCCGCCATCTCCAGCAAGGAACTGGAACCCAACTTCAACATAGGCTCCCAGATGCTTTGTTATCAGGTACTGAAAACCCAGGCCGAAAACCAGACGCCAGTAGTCAAACCTTCTGCAGGTTTCCTCCACATCGGCAAATTCACCATCTTCCAACCTAATCCTAAAGCCCTCCACTTCACCGGTCATCCAATCGGAGGAATGGAATACATAGGCGCCGGACAGTCCACTGAAACGATAGGCGACACCCATTCCACCCAAAAAATCATAATCGGTGCTAAAGTTCGACAAGTGGATGTTCGCAGAAAAATGATCATCCATCATGGTGTACCCGACACCGACTATTCCATGATAAGGCCCAAAACCGAGAGAAGCCTCAATCCCGGCAAAACTCAAACTGGCAAGAACCGATAGCAAGAAAACAAGTTTCCTCATAAACAACCTCCTATTCATTTTTTCCACTAACGCTTTAAAGACGGAACTATGTTACACAATGCTGGAGTACCTCCTGGCCTGTACGCAAAAGCCGAAGCCGCGCATATTCCCATGCGTAGTAATAAGTTCGCTTCATTTTTGGGCTGATTAGCCATAACCGTAGAACTATCAAAAACAAATTCTTTTATCGTATCAGAAAATCCAGACAGATTTACGGACAACGAATCCGACTTCACGGAAGCCTCTTTTGGAGCGACTTTAATTAATTGCGCAAGGCAGATTCCTTGAAAAAAAAGAACTACCAAAAGCATAAAATAGATCTGTATAGGTTTCATCATAGAGTCTCACCAGCACAACATTATTCAGCGATAAGAAAGAGTATACTTTGAAACAACCGCTTTACGAGTTTCGCTTGTTAAATTCTTGCTTGTTTTAGCCTTAAATTCCAAATCTTTATGTTTTACATAATGCAATCCAATCACTCCGTATTCAGATGCTTTAGTAAAATTCGTATTCTTTTCGTTCCCAGTCAATTGCGTATTAGCATTCGGGTTATAACCAGTTAAATCTTCATTCGGATTTGAAGGACTGTCCCCCGTTGAAAATTCCACAAAAGGTGTAATTTTACATCTTACAGTAATATCTTCCGTATCACAACATTTGTCCAGGTCAGTTCCATGGGAAGTTTTTGCACATGAAAAATTTTCATATCTATCATAACCACAATAACGCCATAATAGAGTAAATTATTTTTTTCATTCTTTGTTCTCCTTATCATTTGGCACAAAGAATATAGCACAATTTTTCTTAAGTTGTTTACAATAGTGCAATTTTTCACACGCATTTATAAACTTAAAAAGGACTCCCCCACGGGAGCCCTTTTTTAAATGCAATAACGTTACCGATTAGCGGAGCGCAGCTTACAGTTCAACTAAAATTCCTGCTTGCACGTAAACGTATCCGTGGCCGTCGTGTTCCAGGAATTGGTAGCCGCCCATCAGCATGATAGAGGAATAATCCCCATTCTTGATGTCAACGCCGCCCCCTGCGCGCCAGAACATCTGATGGTCCGATCCGATCAGGTAGCCCCAATCGCCCGTTGCCACAGGAAGCATCTGACTGCCAATAGGCAAGCGCACCCAGGCACTGGCCGCAATCGGCACAAGGGACACATTGTCCAGTTCCTGATAGCCGCTACCGACACCCACAAAAAGCATCTGATCGATGGGGAACCAGAAATGGCCGTAAATGTTCAGGTTAAAGCTGGTAATGTCGCTCCAGGCGTTTACCACACCGCCCTGCACATCCATGGTAAAGGCTCGGGCAGGAGTTACGCCAAATCCGGCAACCAGTGTGAGCGCCAAGGCAAGACTCGCAAGCAGACGTTTCATACAAATTCCTTCTCGTTTTAAAATCAGACGTTCCGATCTAGCGATTCCACAAAAAACTAGGCTTCATCATCGCTTCGGGCTTCGCGTGCCCAGCCGCCACTTTTCTCGCGACCAAAGGCCATAAAGAATCCCTTAAGCATGGCGAAGTTCATCAAGAGGAAATAGTATCCGCTAGGAACAATCTTGAAGATCGCCACAAGAAGTCCAAGGACAAAGGCACCAAAGAAAATCTGGTACACCAGGCCGCTGGTCAGCAGAAGAACGTTGGAGATAAACAGCAAGATAAAGATGTGCGCAGAGAACCAACGCAGAATTTTATGAGAAAAGAAGAGGTAGGCGGTCAGGGGTCGGAACGGGTTCAGCAAAGGCAAGTAGGAGAACAGGAAGTTGAAATTGGCGCGGCCGATACGGACCTTGCGGCGGTATTCACCTGTAGATTCCTTGGAGGTCTGTTCCGTGCCGATAGCACTAGAAACGAAGGTGCAATAGTAACCCTTCTGCAAGACCTTGGTGGCAATAAAGAAGTCATCCATGACGCTCTTCTTCACCGGCAGTTCCGTATAAAGTTTACGGCGGATGGCATAGAGAGCGCCGTTGCCGCCAATCAGACGGTCCAGCACACCTTCGAACTTCTTGATTTCAGATTCCAGATCCCAGTAGGAGCTTTCGCCGCGGCCAAGAACGCTTCCGCTCTTGTCAGAAAGAATCAGGTGACCGCAGGCGCAGCCGATCTTTTCATCCTGGAAGGCGCGGACAAGTTTACGGACTACGTTAGGGAAAAACATGGTGTTGGCATCGCAAAGCAAGAGGATGTCATTCTTGGCGATTCCGTTAAGACGGTTCAGCATGGCGGCCTTGCCTGCATTCTTGGGAGCCTTCACCAAAGTGATTCCCTGGTCGGCATAGCGGGCGACAATTTCTGCAGTGCGGTCCGCAGAACCGTCATCGCCGATCAGAACTTCCAGCTTTTCCTTGGGGTAATCAATCTCAAGAATGTTCTGGATCTTGCGTTCGATAACAGCCTCTTCGTTGTAGGCAGAAATCAGGATAGACACCGTAGGCAGCTCACCGTCAGAGGCATCGCAGGACTTCTTGCGCTTGAAAAGCTCGCTGACAAAAGGAAGCGTTACAGGGAACAGCAGATAGCAGTGGATCAACAGCACCAGCATCGTCCAAAAGACAATCTGAACACCAAAGAGGAAATCTTCACCCATCAATTCGCTCATCGGGATATCCATTCCTTTTCTTTTTCTAGAAACTTGAGGAGCAATTCAAGCATCTCCTGGGGCGACATGGAATCCGTCACCGTCAGAATGCTCATGCCTTTCGGAGCCACCAACACAAAGGCGGGCAATGCGTTCAGCTCCCACACATCAAAATAACAACGTTGCACGGTATTCTTCTGACCGTCGCACATAATGGAATCCTGGGAATCCGCATCAAGCTTCACCGGGTAGAAGTACCGGTTCAGCGCATCAGCCACCATAGGATTCATATACACGTTCTTGTCCATGACACGACAGGGAACGCACCAGTCCGCATATAAGTCCACGAACACCAGCTTGGGTTTGGACTTAGCCAGCGCGAAGGCCTCGCTGTACCCCATCCAATGGACCAGGCTCTTAGGTTCCTGCGGGTCGGCAAAGGCGCAGACCGCAGCAAACAAGATCAAGAACAGGAGTCGCATCAGTCATCACCTCCCTTAGGCTTCCTTTGCTGAAGCATAGGATTCGCGGGCTTAACCGGAGGAGAATGGGGAACCGATTTGGAAGCCCTGACATTATCTTCCTTGCGGTCCGCCAACAAAGTGTCTAACTGAGCCACCACGGCCTTCTGGAATACGACCCACTGCCTTTCATCGTCCAGCAGTTTTTCGGTCTCGGCCAGGAACTGTTCGCGGGTATAGCCATGCTTCTTGATGATTTCCTGACGCAGAATACGGGCCGACGGAGAATCTGCCCCAAACGTCATTTCCACCACGCGCATTTCCACAAAGGCGTCCACAAAATTCGAATTATACGATTCTTCTTTTTGGCATGACGTCAGAAAGGGTAACGCAAACAATAAAACAACGGCGCCAAGGCGCCTAGCAAAAAACGCAAAAGAAGGGGCGGCAAGACGCCCCTCCTCAAAACATGCTTTTTTGCAAGACAAAAACATTAGCCTTCGCTCTTTTCGTCCAGTGCGTTTTCGAAGAGTCCGTCTACGTATTCACGCTTGTTGAACTCCACCAGCTGGTCGATGCGTTCGCCCATGCCAATCCAGCGGATAGGAATCTGCAGGGAGCTGGCGATAGAAAGCACGGCGCCACCGCGGGCAGTACCATCCAACTTGGTCACCACCAGGCCCGTCAGCGGGAAACTCTGGTTGAAGATCTTGGTCTGGTTGATGGTGTTCTGTCCGGTATTGCCGTCGATGACTAGCCACATGTCGTGGGGCATATCCGGATTTACCTTCTTGATGACGCGGACAATCTTCTTCAGTTCTTCCATCAGGTAGTCTTTATTGTGCAGACGTCCAGCCGTATCGATCAGAACCACGTCGCAACCGCGGGCCTGGGCAGCCTGGCAGGCGTCATAGGCAACCGCAGCCGGGTCAGAGCCTTCCTGATGCTTCACGAATTCCGCACCGGAACGTTCGGCCCAGGTTTCCAGCTGGTCGATGGCAGCAGCACGGAAGGTATCGCAGGCAGCGATCATCACCTTCTTGCCTTCGCCAATAAGACGAGCCGCAAGCTTGCCGATGGTCGTGGTCTTTCCGGCGCCGTTCACGCCAATCACCAGAACCACATGGGGCTTACCCTTCAGTTCGAACTTGGGAGGATCCTTCAGAAGGCGTTCCGCCTCGTTACGCATAATATCAAGGACCTGCTCCGTAGTCAGGGACTTGCCCAGGGCGTTTTCGCGGAGGGCGTCGGTCAGGAGGAATGCCGCCTCCACGCCAACGTCGGCCTTGATCAGATGTTCTTCAAGATCTTCCAGGGTGTCGTCGGTAATCTTACCGGCGCCAACAATACCCTTCAACTCCCCGATCAGGGCGTCGCGGGTCTTGGCAAGACCATTCTTAATGGCTGAAAAAAATCCCATAGTTTTCTCGCGGGCAATAAATTAAAGCTTGCTTTCGACGATATCAACCAGGCCGTACTTCTTGGCCTCTTCGGCACTCATGAAGTTGTCGCGTTCTGTATCGCGGTCGATTTCTTCGATGGTGTGGCCAGAAGTTTCTGCAAGAATCTTGCCGGTGATGTTACGGATGCGCAGCATTTCTTCGGCCTGAATCTGGATATCGCTTGCGGGGGCAACGATTTCGCCGTGGATCAGGGGCTGGTGAATCATGATGCGGGCATTGGGCCATGCATAGCGCTTGCCCTTGGCACCGGAAGTCAGCAACACGGCACCCATAGAGGCAGCCTGGCCACAGCAAACGGTAACCACATCGCTCTGGATGGCGTTCATGCAGTCATAAATAGCGAGACCACTAGAAATAACGCCACCGGGGCTGTTGATATAAAGAGTAATATCGTCGTGATTCAGGGAATCCAGGTAAAGAAGCTGCTTCACGATACGTTCGGCACTTTCATCATCCACGCCGCCCCAAAGGAAAATGCGACGGTTGTTGGCCAAGTATTCTTCGGCCTTCTTCATCATGTCCGGAGTCTGGGCTTCTTTCTTTTCGTTACAATCTGCCATAAATAGCATCCTTTAATGCAATCTTTTTGTTCAAGGTTAATATTAGCAATTTATATATCGTCAGATTTTTAAGAACTGTCAAAAAGGAGTGAATAGTGAACAGTGAAGGGAGGGTGTCATTCTGAACTCGTTTCAGGATCCCACTGTTTTTAATTATGAATTACGAGATATGAATTGCAAATTATAAAGATAGGCACCACCGACGCGATTATAAAAACTCATATCTCGTATCTCATATCTGGTATCTGATATCTAGATCCTTCGCTTCGCTCAGGATGACAGCCAAGCGCCTGTAGCCTGTTGCCTCATACCTGACACCTAATTCCGGCGCCTCCGACGCGATTATTAAACTCATGGCTCAAAGCTGAACGCTCATGGCTGAACAAGTCGCCTCCGGCGCGATTATCTAGCTCACCGCTCACAACTCATCGCTCATCACTAAAGGCGCCCCCTCCCCCCGCTCCTTTGCTATATTTACGCCCATGACCAGTTCAACCAAGTATCTTGTCGGCCTCATTGGCCCCGCCGCCCTAGAAGCCGCAGAAAAAGACGCCAACCATCCGGTTCGCAAGGATTTTGACCGCTGCACCGCCGTAGAAATCCGTTACGATTTCTTTGAAGAAAGCCAGTGGCCAGGCCTCTCCGCCCGCGTCCGCAAGGTAGCTCCCGGCAAGCTGCAGATCGGCACCATCCGTCTCAAGCACGACGGCGGCACCTTCCCCGATGCCCGCGTGGTAGACCGCATGGAACTGTGGAGCAAGATTCTGGATGCCGCCGAAGTCCCCGAATGGCTGGACCTGGAACGAGACTACCTGGCCAACTACAGCAAGCTGCACGACATGGCCGCCCTCCGCAGGGTCAAGCTGCTCATTTCGGAACACAACTTCGAAAGGGTTCCTAGCGACGCCGAACTGGAAGAATACGCCAAGGAACTGTTGCAGTTCAAGGCACCCGGTCTGAAGATCGCCGCCATGAGCAATTCCGAAAACGACTGCGACCGCCTCTACAAGTTCATCAAGAAGAATTTCAAGAAATTCGAACTTTTCGCCGCCTTCGGCATGGGCGAAACCGGCAAGGTCAGCCGCCTCTGGAGCCTAAAAGAGGGCGCAAATCTGACCTACGGCGCCATCGGAAAGGCCGAAGCACCCGGCCAAATTGATGTCTTGACCATGAAAAACGCCCTGGAAAGCGAAACTGCACTCAACTCGCAGACAGAATTATTGGCTTTTTTACGTTAAAAACGGCAATTTTTAATATTTTCTGACTACATCTGCATTTGGGGACTCCCCAAATGCGATTTTTTTTCTAAAATATCTATTTATAGACATTTACAAAAGGACTAAGGACAATATGCGTCTTTCCGAAAGATTTGTTGACAATTGCATCTTGATCAATTCCGCCAGCACCACCAAGGAAGCTATCCTGAACGAGCTGGTGGACACGCTCTGCAGTGCCTACAAACTGGATCACCGCAACGAAATTTTCGATGCAGTATGGAACCGCGAGCAGAGCCGTTCTACCGGTATCGGTTGCGGACTGGCCGTACCCCACGCCAAGATTGACTACGTGGACCGCATGTGCATGGTGGCAGCCACCATCGAAAACGGTCTGGACTTCGCTTCTTTCGATGGCGAACCGGTCTACCTGATCATCCTCATTGTCAGCCCGGGCAACACCGTTGGCCCCCACCTGAAGGCCCTGTCCTCCGTCAGCCGTCTGCTAGCCGATGGCGGCGTCCGTAAGGATTTGATTGCCTCCAAGACCCCGGCTGAATTCCTGACCATCCTCAAGGCCGCCGAAGATAAGTACCTGTAAGGCAAAACTCATCTTGTCCCTTGACAACCCCAAAAGTTGTTTATATATTTGGCTCACACTTCGGACGGTTAGCTCAGTTGGTTTAGAGCGCTGCTTTCACACGGCAGAGGTCATTGGTTCAAATCCAATACCGTCCACTGAAAAAAGACCTGGCAATACGCCGGGTCTTTTTCTTATTGCCACCATAGCCACACCACTTTTTCTATTTTGTATTCGCCGTTCGCCACGATTGCCCGAGGCAACGAAACCGCCACCTCAGGCATCCAAAGGTCATGATCAACTCGAAAGCATTTTTCTACGGATTTATCGCCAGTGCAACCGCGCTCTGGGCAGCAAACGGCACATGGACCCTCGAAGAATGCCTTGATCAGGCCAAAAAGGCAAGCCTCTCCCTGGAAGCAGCCAAGCTCAGGGAACAGTCCGCCGACATTTCTGTAAGGCAGGCCCAGGCTAGCGGCGGCCCCACTGTCAGCGCAAGCATCGGCAACTCCATTTACGACCGCCCCCTGGCCGCCCACCCCCAGGACCACTACCGTTTTTCTGTAGGCGTTTCCGGCTCCTATACCCTCTGGGATGGCGGATCCTCCAAGCTGAACACCGAAGCGTCTCAGCTGTCCAAGGAAGCCACAGTCCTCGCCACCAAGCAGACCGAGCGTTCCATTCAAGAAAGTGTGCTGAACGCCTACATGAGCCTGCTGGCCGCCCAGGAAAACCTGCGCACCGCCGACGCCTCCGTCGAACTGGCCCAAGCCGAATTTGAAAATTACGGTAAGCTGTACGAAGCGGGCTCCGTCACCAAGAAGGATTTGACCCAGTCCCAGTCCAGCGTTTTGCAGAAACAAGTTTCCCAGCTGACCGCCCAGCTGAATGTCAGCACCGCCAAGACCACCCTGCGCCAGCTTATGGAAGTGGACGCCAGCGACAGCATGAACGTGGTGGCCCTAGAGGCTAACGTTTCTACCCCCGACTCCCTAGAGGCTCTTCCGCCCTACGAACAATTACAGGCAGACGCACGTATTGCGAACCCGGGTCTAAAATCAGACAGTATTTCCGTGAAGGCCGCCAAGAAGAACACCGAAGTGACCGGCAAGAATAGCTCCATTACCGTCACTCTGGGCGCAAGCTCCACAACAGGATTTACAGGTTTTGAGTCAGACCAGTACGGCAAACAGATGAAGGAAGGCTGGACAAACACGCTTTCCCTGAACATCAATATTCCCATCATCGATAACGGCTCCACCGAAAACAAGGTGCTGCAGGCCCAGGTGAACGAAGCCTCTTCCCAGGTAGCCCTCCAGGAATCCGCAAAAAATCTGGAGAACAACATCGAGAAGCTGTACATCAACGCCATGAGTGCCGATATGCAGTGGAAGGCCGCCAGCCTCCAGGTCGATGCCGAAACAGAAGCCCTGGCCGTCGCCGAAGAACAGCGCAACGCAGGCGCCCTCACTTATACCGATTATCTTTCCCAGAAAAACAACTTGGAAAAAGCCAAGGTCACCTTGACCAACGCCAAGTACACAAGCCTTCTGGCCCGCAAGCTCCTGGAACTTTACCAGGGCAAGCTGGACTAATTACTGGCGAACAGAAAGTCTGGAACGACCGTTTTCCTTAGACTTGTACAGAAGCTTATCAGCAGACTGATACAGTTCATTGAAGGTGTTCATCTCTTCGTTAGAGATAATGGCACCCATAGAAAGGCTGGTTCCCTTTGCAGCCATCTTCAAGGTCATGTTGATCTTATCGAAAATCTGCTGGGCGCGTTCATACATAAATTCATCGGAGCTTTCTTTCTTAAAGAACAGGGCTGCCGCAAATTCATCGCCGCCCATACGTCCGGCAATGTCATCTCGACGCAAGGAAGAAAGCAAGGTCTGACCGATAAGATTCAGGAACTCGTCACCGGCGACATGGCCATAGGTGTCGTTGTATTCCTTGAATTTGTCTACATCCAGCATCAACAGCATCACCTTGCACTTGCCTTCCAGCAACTTGAATTCCGTATCACTCTTGAAGGCGTTTCGGGTCAACAGGCCGGTCAGGGAATCCCTGCGGTAAGCATTTTCCCACTGAGCCTGCTGACGGCGAACCTTGTTACGTTCCATGTCAGCCATGATACGCAAAGTATAGGTGTCCGCCACATCGGCCACAATGACCTCGGCACGACCGGACCTGGTGGCAGAATCAAAATAACGACGACCGTAGCACAGCACGTAAATAACAGAACCGTCCTTACGCATGATACGATGTTCAAAGAACGCACTGGGATTCTTGCCAAGCGCTTCTGTAATCTGGCAGACATATTCGGTACGGTCTTCAGGCGGCAGCAAGTCCGTCTGGTTCATGCGATTCTTTTGAATATCCAACGCACTAAATCCAGTTAGACGTTCAAAGTCCTTGTCAAAATCAATAATGTTATTCTGCTCGTCCAGGGTATAGCGGACATAGCGCAGGTTATGCACACTATGGAAGGAATTGGCAGAACTTGCACCTTGAGTCAATTCATCCCTGACCACTTCACGGACTTCTTCGGAAACCGCCTCGGCCACTTCCGAAGCCTTGGAAGGCAGCGCCTCGATCATCTGGATGAATTCAGAAACAATGTTGGGGTCGAACTGAGTACCGGCGCAGCGCTTCAGTTCCTCGATAGCCACATCCTGAGGCAGGGCCTTACGATAGGCACGGGTATTCACCATGGCATCAAAGGCATCCACCACCGCAATAATTCTAGAAAGCAGGGGGATCGATTCGCGGGCCAGACCATCCGGGTAACCGGCACCATCCCAACGTTCATGATGGTGCAAAATCATATCGGCGATACCGCAAAGTTCCGGAGAACTCTGGGCAATCTGATAACCCTTCACCGGATGAGTTCGCAGAGTATCCCATTCTTCGGCAGTCAGCTTGCCGGGCTTGTTCAAAATTTCAAGGGGAACACCGATCTTGCCAATATCATGCAGGAGGCACAGCAGGGAAAGGTCGCTCAACTGCACGTCGTTCAGGCCGATACGGCGGCCAAGTTCCGCGCCCATCAGCTGAGTTCTGCGGACATGTTCCTCGGTATCGTTGTCACTTTCCTGCAGGGCCTGCACCAGGGAATTCAGGATTACGGAATGGTTGGATTCCTTACACAGCAGTTTTTTCTGCTTAAGTCCCTTTATGGCAAGACCTATGCCTTCCAGCATATTGTCGGAACTTCTACATACGCTGACACCATACTGGATTTTAGGTTCAAACTTTTCTTCCAGCGCCTTCAAGGAGTCAACAACTATTTCTTCGGACCCACCGGCGCAGAATGCAATGAGAATAGCATCTTGACCGCGAACAAAATAGGCATCATCCGGGAAATAGTTACGCATCAAGTCTGCCAGTTCCTTAATGCAACGGTCACCGGCATGCCGGCCCTTAGAGCCGTTAATAAACGACAAGCCCATAATGTCGCAGGCAAGAACAACCAGGTCTCCGCGAGCAACGTCCTTGTTTTCTTCGGAATAGAAAACGAAATCATCCCAGTTATGGAAACCGGTCAGAGGATCCGTCGCGAGAACCGCATTGGAGAACATGAACAGTCGGCCAATGATGCGGCCACGCTTATTACGCAACGTTCTAAAGTCGCAACGCAGAGGCTTCTTGCCGGCATCTGTTTCGGCATAGCACTGCACCACGTAATTCTCGTAATTGTCCTTGATGTTCACGCCGCACATATCGGTGAATTCACGCAGCGGCAGCATATCCCTAAATTTAAGCCTAGGGAACTGCTTATACACCATATCGTTGTAGAGAATCAGACGGTTTTCGTAATCAAACAGCATGAGTCCCTGGTCGATATTCTCGAAGACACTCATCTTGAACAGATTTGTCATGCCCTTGATAGAATACTGGAAGCAGGCCCAATAGAACGCATAGGCGCCAATGCTATAGCCAAGAATGGAATAATCAAGGAAGTTGTACTTGGAAAGACCCGGCAGGAACAGGAATACGGCATTGATCGCCACAATGGAAACTACACCTGCGACGGCATAAAGGAACTGCCTCTTATATTCCAGGGGAACACTGACCAACTTATAAAGCAAGAAGTAAACGCAAGTCGCCACCATGGCGTAGCAGAAAAACAGATGCACGTAGAAAAGGCCATGCATGTTATAGCTGTACTTGGCGAATTCCGTTGCACGGGGAACATAGCTTATGGCGATTTCACAGAAGGGATTAATGGCAAAGACAATGATATCGACAAGAATAATGAAATGGGCGGCCATGAAATGCCCCCTACCAACAGCCGAGTTCCTAAACTTGCAAAAATCACGAATGAACATCACGAGGCAGAGCAGCATGATGTCGATACACACGAAATAGACGCTGGACAGGCAGGAATATACGAAGTAATCGTCAACAAGAACGCTAACCAGATAGCTCAAGTCCACAAAGGCGCAGCCAACACAGGTCGCACCCAAGGCCTTCCCCTGAACGCCACCCTTTCTAAAAGAGACAATGGCCAGGAGAGAATCCAACACCGCAATAAACAGCGAGGCAACAATATATCCAATCAGGAAATTAGACAAAAAAACTCCGCAAAACAAAAATCACCCAATTTATAAGTATAAAAATAAAATCTCGTGGCAAAAAATGCGTTTACCACAATGGGAAATTTTTGTGTTTTAATTCTGTTTCTGGCGGCGGCGACGTTCTAACCAAGCGTAGACTGTGACGCAAATCACAACCGATAGGAAGGACCCCGACAAAGTGGCGATTCCCATAGGGAACAGGGTATCCGGATACCAGACCGAAGCGAGGTAGGCTCCGGGCACCCTGAGAGTCACAATGGACACGGCATTGTGAATAAACGAAACAAGCGAAAGCCCGCAGGCACAGAAGTATCCGCTGAAGCAGAAATGAATTCCCGCCACCATGCAGTCAAAAACGTAAGCGTGCAGATACTGGGCCCCAAACTTTACAACCTGGAGGTCATCGGTAAATAGGGCAAGGACCGGTTCCGAAACGAACTGGAAGAGGATTCCGCAGACCAGGCCAAAACCGGCAGCGATACCGATGCCGCAATACAACGTCTGTCGGGCACGATCATAACGGTCGGCACCGATGCACTGGGCGCTAATGGCAGAAACCGTAGAGAGCATGGCCGACGGCACCAAAAACAGGAAGCAGATTATCTTTTCGACGACCCCCACCGCCGCGGCAATTTCAAGGCCGCGGGAGTTGGCAATCAGCGTAATAAACAGGAACGAAATCTGGATAAAGCCTTCCTGGCAGGCCACGGGGAATCCGATTTTCAGCAAGGACCACATAAGCGCCTTGTTCAGGCGGAAATCCCGTCGGCACAGCCCCACCCCAAAACGTACCCGTTCAAGCCGGATAGCCGCAAGGGTAACGACCACACAGAACAGCTGGGAAAACACCGTGGCAAGCGCAGCCCCAGTCGGCCCCATTCCCAGAGGCCCGACAAAAAGGTAATCCAGCGCAATATTCACCACGCAGGAAGCCGTCACAAAATACATGGGGCTCTTGGTATCGCCTAGACCGCGGAAAGCGGCGGCAATGACATTATAGGCCGTAATAAAGGGAACGCCCAGAAAACATATAACCAGGTAACGGACTGTTCCGGACACAGCCTCTGCAGGCGTCGAAAGCAACGAGACAATCTGGGGAGCCGTCGCCAGGAGCACCGCCGTAAACAGGATGGCCACCACAGCAAAGATCACCACCGTATTTCCGAGAATCCGGCTAAGGCTCCTATGACGCTTCGCCCCCACGGCTTGCCCCATAAGGACCGTCGCCCCCATGGTAAGCCCAATAAGAATTACCGTCACGAAATGCATGACCTGACTGCCAACAGCCACAGCCGTAATCCCCGCCGCATCGGTAAACTGACCGATAATGAACAGGTCCGCCATGCCGTAAAGGGTCTGCAAAAAGTTCGCAATCAAGAACGGGACCGAGAAAAGTCCGATGTTCTTTAGGATATTTCCTTCGTATAGATTGCGCGGCATAGGGGGTAATTTAGAAATTAAACGACCGATGTTGCAGGGTTGAAACACCATACGTTTCGGGATGAAATGAGTTTTATGGGGAACGCAGACAAAAAACGCATACTATAAAAAATTCGCCCAAAAGAACCGCTTTTTAAAAAGTTGGCACGGCCTTTGCAATAGGCAGGGTGTAAAAACAAAAAGAAACCCACGGCGAGTGCCGAAGGGCAAAAAAATTAAAAAAGAGGTAAAATCATGATCAATGCAAACGTTATCCCCACCGCTTTCTATGGCATCCAGAACTTCCTGGACAGCTTGAACGCCGCCAACGCCCAGGGCGAATGCAACTACTCTCCCAAGGCAGACTACTACGAAGTCGAGAATGGTTTCATGCTGGAAGTGGAACTGCCGGGCGTCAAGAAGGAAGACATCGACATCCAGGTAGAAAAGAACATCATCACCGTCAAGGCTTCCCGCACCCGCAAGGAAACCAAGACCACCTACGAACGTAGCTTCCGCCTGGCCGACGATATCGACTGCGAAAACATCAAGGTCGCCCTGGAAAACGGCATCCTGGCATTCTCCCTGGTGAAAAAGCAGCAGGCCGCCGCCCGCAAGCTCACCGTGGCCTAGGCCATAAAAAACAGCTCTTTATCTTCATTCGTACTCCTCCAATCCACCAAGAGGTTCCTCCCCAGAGGAACCTCTTTATGCATTAAATTGGCCTTTTTGCGTTTTTTTCGCGATATTTCGCCCTTTACAACATTTAACAACACCATTTATTCCGAATTGGAACATTTGCGAAGTTTTGGGCATAGATTTAAGCTGGTTTGGGGCGCTTTGCGCTTGGACATATTGTCCATAAAAAGGAAGTGTTCCTTATAGGAATAATCCACCTTTTTGAATAGATATAAATAGAGCGTATTACGGGCATTGAGTTCGTTGTACGATTTATAAAGGAGTAGTTATGAAAAAGAAGTTCGGTCTGGCCTGCGCAACATTGGTCGCCATGTCCCTAATGGCCTGCAGCGAAGACTCTACCAACACCATCACAAACACCGAAAGTCTGCTGGCCTCCAGCGCCTCCGTCGGTGAAGAACTGGGTGGCGATCCGGCCTTGAACCCCGATGTCAACCCGGACGTCCCCGGCGAAGAAGTTGGCTCCGGCAACGAAAATGTCGATCCCGGCATCCCCGGTGAAGAAGTTAATCCCGGTGAAAATGTCAATCCTGGCGTTCCCGGCGAAGAAGTTGTGCCCGGTGGAGAAGTTGTTCCTGGCGAGCCCGGCGAAGAAGTGAACCCCGGCATCCCTGGCGAGGAACCCAACCCGACAAGCTCCAATAGCGATCCCACTCCCGCCAGCTCCGATAGCGAACCTGTAATCGAAAGTTCCAGCGAAGTCGCCCTGGGCCCCACCGAAAAGACTTATGCATTTGGCTATGCCCTAAAGAACGCTCCGCGCCCCTCCAAAGGCTGCGGCAAGAATTCTACCTTGGTGAAGACCAAGAGCGTTGAAAACGGTGACCGTTTCGAAATGAACATCAACGGCGAAAACCGCGAATATTTCATTACCCTGCCGTCTAACTACGACAACAAAAAGCCATACAAGTTGCTCTTCGCAATGCATTGCATGGGCTCCAATGCAGAAGATTTCGTTCATCACTTCGCAGATCAGGACCATCCGTCTCCCTACTACGGTCAGCAGAAACTGGACACCGAAGGAAACTACATCTTCGTAGCTCCCCGCGGTGACACCGATGGCATGCCCTGGAGCATGTACAGCGACAAGGACCACAAGTTCTTCGACAAGCTCCTCACCACCATGGAAGACAACTACTGTATCGATACCTCCCGCGTGTTTGTCACCGGCTTTAGCTTCGGTTCCATGTACAGCTACTCCCTGGCAGAAGAATTCCAGGAAAGAGTCCGTGCTGTGGTTACCTACGCTGTAGCAGACTACAACATTTACGAACCCCACAAGAGCGGAACTGAAAAGCAGCTGCCCATCGCCTGGATGAATGTTCACGGCAAGAACGACGGCACCTGCCCCTACAACACCGCCCTCACAAGCGCACTGCCCCGCGTTCTCAAGAAGAACGGCAAGGCATCTGACGGTGATAGCAAATTCACTGACGCCAGTTCCGAAAAACCCCAGGAAGTGGGCGGTTCCGGTCACCTCTGCTATGACTTCAAGCAGGTCGATGAACGTTTCCCTGTGAAGTGGTGCAGCTGGAACGGTTCCCATCAGTGGACTGCTTTCGACAATGGCAGCTGGCAGAACACCTGGGTACCTGAAGAAGTCCACAAGTTCTTTGAACAGTTCTAAAGAATCTTAAATCCTCTCTCATTTAAAAAGGATTCCCTGTTTGTTGCAGGGAATCCTTTTTTATTCAATCCTTTCGATTATTCAAGATAGAGGACTTCGCCCAACTGGGGCATCAGAACAGGTTTGCCGGATTCGCTGGCAGCCTGCTTCGCGTTTTCCAGAGGTTCCCGGTAATCGTGTTTCGACAGGGCGAATCGGGAATGATGAACGGTCAGATAGCGGTTGGCGTTCAGTTCCTTCATTTCCTGACCTAGATATTTAGGCATGGTATGTATGAAGGCCCAGTCAGGATTGTACTGACCGTTTTCAAGAACAGCCAAGTCGATATCCTTGAACTTTTCGCCTATGGTCTTGAAATGGGAACCGTAACCGGAGTCACCGCTGATCCATACGTTACGTTTAGGCGTCTTGAAATAGAAAGAAGACCAGAGGGTTCTATTCTGATGGAGTTCGCGACCGGAGAAATGTCGGGCCGGCGTAGAGACGACCTTAAAAATGCGGTCATTACCAGAGACGTCCTTTTCCTGATGCAAGACGGAATCTTCCCACCAGTCTAGTTCAATCAGCTTTTCCTTTGGATAACCCCAATATTCAAAATGTTCACCCACCCCAAGGCCAGTAATGACCTTGCCTACTTTAGGTTCCAACTCGACAACGGCCTCGTAATCCAGGTGATCCCAGTGATCATGGCTAATGACCAGATAATCGATGAAGGGGAAATCCTTGGGTTTATACACATCGGTACCCTTGAACATCTTATTGACAAAGCTAACCGGGGAGCCCGCATACAGAACAGGGTCTACCAGGACTTTCTTGCCAGAAAGGTTCATCAGGTAACTGGAATGCCCGAACCATACCAACCAATCCTTGTCGGCAGGGAGCGCCTTCAAGTCCGTGCGGATAACGGTCAACGAATCACCCTTGGCAGGGGCGATCTGCACGCCGGAATTGTCAAAGAGGAATTCCTTCCATACCTGCAGTTTGCTTTTCTTGTAAATCAAGTTGACGGTGGTATCAAGATTCACAAACTGTTCGCCGTTGTAATTCGGCGACTGTTTGATACGGGCAAGGCGTTCCCCCTGAGGCAGGCGGCCAAAACTTTTCTGACTTAAGAACAACACACCGGCATCCCCCAGCAAGAATAGGATTGAAAGAATTATGGCGGTAAGCATATATCTCTTTTTTGAAATGAGGTTACTAAAACATAATTCTAAACAAGTTTAGTAACCAAAATTTTAGTTTGTACGTATAAAATTAATCAATTTGACATTTTCTATTGAGAAATACGGTTACCAAACAATAGTAAAAAAGTCATTTAGTAACCTCTAAAACAAGATTTCAGCAAGAAGTAAATTACTTTGTATAGAAAACGGGTTACTAAATCGAGGTTTTAGCCTCATTTAGTAACCCGTTTGAGCAATTCTGTCCGTAAGTGGCAAGCAATTGTGGCGTTTAGATGAGCTTTTCCACCTTAGAGCAGAGGGCTTCAGCCTCTTCCGCCGTGGGGGCTTCGGCAATCACGCGGATCACAGGTTCAGTGTTGCTTGCGCGAACATGAACCCAGGACTTTTCAGAACCCAGCCAGAGGCCGTCGCGTTCATCCATGGTCCAGCCGGCGAATTCAGCCTTCACCTTGGGCAGGATTTCAGCAACGCTCTTGTCGCCCAGTTCAAACTTTTTCTTGGGCATGGAGTAAGCCGGATTTTCTGCAACGAACTTTTCGGGACCGCCATCGTGGTGAGCCATCCAGCTCAAGACCAGGGCTGCTGCCACCAGGGAATCGCGACCATAATGGAGGGCCGGCAGAATCACGCCGCCGTTACCTTCACCACCGATAACGCAACCGTTTTCGATCATCTGCAGGCTAACATTGATTTCACCCACCTTGGCACGGCTGAATTCACAACCGTACTTGGTAGCCACATCTTCGTTCATGCGGCTGGTAGAGAGGTTCACGCAGACGGAGCCCTTCTTCTGGGAAAGGACTTCTTCGGTAGCAATGGCGAGAGTGTATTCTTCACCGATGCTGCGGCCAAGGCCATCCACCAGGGCGCAGCGGTCTGCATCCGGGTCTACGGCAAAGCCAACAGCACATCCGTTTGCCTTTACAGCTTCGCGAAGGTCGCCCAGATTTTCGGGCAGAGGTTCTGCACCGCGGGGGAAAGTTCCGTCAGGTTCGCAGTGTACGCGAACCACTTCGCAGCCCAACTGTTCCAGCAAGCGGGGCACGATGTAAGAACCGGCACCGTTCACGGCATCAACGGCCACCTTGAACTTCTTGGCCTTGATGGCTTCAACGTCCACAAAGGGGATGCCCAGGGTACCATCGATGTGGATACCGTCTGCATCGGGAGCCACTTCGTACTTGCCCATGGTGCGGTAGTCAGGGTAGCTGAACTGATTGGCGTCGGCCAATTCAAACAGTTTCTTCACATCATCGGGACCCAGGAAGAGGCCCTTGTTGTTCAGGAACTTCAGGGCGTTCCATTCCAGGGGATTGTGGCTAGCGGTAATGATGATACCTGCATCGGCCTTAAAATGGGTAGTCAAAATTTCCACGGAAGGAGTCGTAGAAAGGCCAACATCGACCACGTCTACACCGGAAAGACGGCAAATTCCTGCCACATACTGCACAATGGCATCGCCAGTGGGACGGCTATCGCGACCGATGACAATACGCTTGGCCTGGGTAATTTCCAAAAAAGCACGAACATGGCTCTGCAAAACCTGGGGGGTAAGGGTATCGCCCACAATACCGCGAATACCCGAAATAGAACGCATCAACTTAGACATATTAAACTCCAATTTGGAACTGCAGAAAATATAAATTTTTCATACAAAAATCAGTCCATCAAGTAAACCACAGATTAGATATTATTATAATTTTAGAAAGGGTTGGGAAAAAAGGGTACTTAATGGAATCACCTATTGACATCCGAATGGCGCTAGGAACCGATATTATCGGTATGGTTCTGGTGATTATCATGATCATCGGCAACATTTGGCGTCTCCGTTTGAAAAGCAAGGAAAGTAAGCTGCTGATTGCCATGCTTGCTACCTGTTTTTCGTGCTGTCTTGCAGACCTGCTCTCCTTTGCAACAGACGGCATGGGAGGCCCCCACGCCAGATTAATCGTCTTCCACATGAATAGTTGGCTTTACGCCTCCAACTTCCTTTGCGCCCTCAGCTGGTTTGTCTTCCTCCAGGAACACTTCAAGGTGGAACTGGGTAGCCTGCAACGCAAGAGCATGCTGATTACCATCATCACTCTTCCCGCCATGCTGGTGATCAATACGATCCATCCTTTTATCTATGATGTTGATGCCCAGGGTGTCTATATCCGCAAATTCGGCTACTGGATCTATATCTGCGTCAACTACAGTATCATTCTAAATTCCCTGTCCATCTACTACCTCAATTATAGGCAAGATGGCACCATCCGCTTCTTCCCCATTTGGCTTTATGCAATTCCCATCTTTGTGGCAACCGTAATCCAGTCCCTTTTCTACGGCGTATCTATCATGGCGCCCAGTTTCGCAGTCGCTATCGCAGGCGCCTTTACAAGCCTGCAGAATGAACGAGTCTTCCGCGATCACCTGACCGGTCTCTTCAACCGTCCGTTCCTAGATTACGTACTAAATCTGTATTCCCAGAAGGGACGCAAGGCGACAGGCATTATGATCAGCCTCTGCGAATTTGAAGAGATCAACGACAGATTGGGGCACAAGGGCGGAGACGAAGTCTTATGCAAAACTGCAGAAATCATCCATGACTCTGTCGGACAGTGGGGATCTATCCTACGTTATGCCGGCGACGAATTCATCATCATGGTGGATTCTCAGGAAGAAATGCATATTTCAAACTGCATTGAAAAACTCAAGATGAACTTCGACAAGTTCAACCGAGAAAACACGACGCCCTACAAGATCAAGGCCGCCATCGGCTTTAAGAAACACGAAGCCAGCAAGGAAACCGTAGACGACTTCCTGGACGGTCTGAAGATTTCTGTAAAGGCAGCAAAAAAGGAACTGACATGACCATCGACGAAATGCTTTCCCAGGCGAATACCGTAGCCATTTTTGGACATGTTCGCCCAGACGGAGACTGCATTGGCTCAACCCTCGGCCTCTTCAATTACATCAAGGACAACTATCCGCAAATCAGCGCCACGGTTTTTGTCGAAGGTTTTCCGGAAAGCTATCGCCTTTTAAGCGGGTCCGACCAGACGCTGCCAGAATACGACGGCCGTGACGTGGATTTGGCATTCCTGCTGGACACCCCCAGTTTTGAACGTTGTGGAGCCAAGGGCGCAGAGTGCCTAGCCAAGGCCAAGTTTACCTGCAACATTGACCACCACATTAGTAACCCGCTAAACCTCTGCAACGTGAACATCGTGGAACCCGAAGCCAGTTCCGCCAGCGAGGTTCTGTTCTATCAGCTAGACAAGAATAAGATCAGCAAGAACGCCGCCAACTGCATGTACCTCGGTGTCGTCCACGATACCGGAGCCTTCAAATTCAGCTGCACCAGCAAGCGCACCATGAACGCCGTTGGAGACTTCATCGACAAGGGTTGCGACTTTGCAAAGATTGTCAACGAGACTTATTATACCCGTAGCTACAAGCAAACCCTGATTACAGGTTTCGCCCTAGAAAAATCCAAACTGGCCTTGGACGGTAAAGTCGTTTACTCTTACGTCACTCCCGCCGACATGGAACGCTACGATGTGAAGCCCTTTGAAATGGGAACCGTAGTAGACACCCTCCGCGAAGTCAGTGGAACCGAAGTCACCGTCTTCCTCTACCCCGTCAACGGCAAATACAAGATCAGTCTTCGTTCCAATTACTATGTCGATGTCAACAAGGTCGTCAGCACCTTTGGCGGTGGCGGCCATGTCCGCGCTGCAGGTGGCGACACAGAATTGCCTCCCGAAGAAGCAATCAACCAAATCATCGACCTGATCAAGGAACAGCTTTAAACCAAAATGACCCCGCATTACTGCGGGGCCGGTGGGTTGTAGGAGTGAAACTTCTTACTTCTTTACTGATATCCGCAGAGCCTTGCCTCTAGCGGATTTCATAATATAGACTCCGGACTTACGAGCCTGCAGACTGGCAGTAGCGTAAGCCTCGCCCAGATTTGCAGCCATGAATTGTCCAACTCGGTTGCCCTGCATATCGAACAGGGTGTAAGCCTCTCTACCATTATCCAGACGCAGGTTCATTTCCTTCAGGCTTTCAATGGAATCTTGTTCCACAATTTCCTGGGGAATTTCGCCCAGCATAAACCAGTCAATATTGGCGTAGCTTCCGGTAATGGCCAACTTGATTATATGTTCCCCGACAGTTAGCGTAACCTTTCCTGCGTCCACATTTTCATAGACATCCCACTTGTTGTCTGCAGTTTGGGGAATGGCGACGGTATCAGTCACAGCCTTGCCATCGACAAAGAGCTGCACACTTCCGCTGGTGCCGCCGGCAGCGGCACGGATCGTTAGCGGGTATTCGCCATCGGCATCCACATCCACCGTATATTCCAGCCATTCACCGGCAATGGTATAACCGACAACATAATTACCTTCTTCAATTTCTTCCAGGTCTACACCGTCTTCGCGATAGACGTTGCCCTTGTTCTCGTCATCGGCATCATAATAGGAAGTATTGTTTTCGCCAGAGCCGTTCACATCGTAGTTTTCAGCCTGGATCTTTCCGGGGAGCTTGATAGCCTCGGAGCCAAAAGGCTTCTGGGGAATAATGGGTGTCACGTAAATACGGTAGGCGTTATAGACATTGGTAATCTTGATGGGAACCGTAATCTTTCCGTTGCTTACGGTATATTCCTTGCTGGATTCCGGAGTCGTCGAGGGAACGGCGGTATCCTTATCTTTCCAGGTCACATATTCCACAGCCACATTCACCTTGCTTCCGAAAGCGGCAGGGACACCGGCAATATCCACGGTTACATCGCCGAGGGTATTTCCACCTACAACGATGCTGGCAAAATTTTTCTTCACGTCGACAGCGGCAAATCCATCCACGCCATCGCTCTTGTCGTTAGGAGGAGTCACCTTGGCCATATAGCCACTCATGTCGCCATACCACTTGTACAGATGCCAGCCACCACCGCGTTCGTTCTTGGCGGTAAGCAAGCTTCCCAGACGACCCGGCAAGTTGGTGAACCACCAGGAAATCATGGCACTTTCTACACCATGGCGTTCAAACTTCGCGATGAAGGGAACAGAAACACCCGGGCATCCTTCTTCCAGATGTTCATTGGAAGAGTATTCATTGATACTGATTGCACGAGGAGTAACGTTATACTTTTTTTCCAGATTGCGGTAATTCTCGATCGCTCCAGCCAAGCCTTCAGAACCCCACTGATGCCAGCTAATCACATCGGGCATACAGTTGTTGGCGGAACAGTACTTCACGAATTCTTCCATCTTGGAAGCGTTATACCAAGAGTAAGAAGGTCCCACAATCCTTTCTTTGGGATCCAGCTGACGGAGCAAATCATAAGTCTGCTTCCACAAACCCGAATTAAAGTCAATGGTAGTGGATTTCCAGGTATCGTTAGGTTCGTTCCAGATTTCGTAACCGTCAAAATTCTGAACTTCAGAGGCCTTCTTGTCGTTCACCACGGCGGTCACTTCCTGCTTCCAGGAATTCATATCCTTGAACCGATAGGGCCAACCAGGCAAAATGTCCGCCAGGCGGATCTGCACCTTTCCCGTGGTGTTCTTAATACGGGGAGACACCAGGAACGCGCCTCCAATGGGCTGCTGACGTCCCTGTCCGCTGCGGGCAGGAGCCAGGAAGACGTTGGGCTTCAGGGGAGCCACATCCTTGTCGATATCCAGCGGATATGTTTCAGTTAGACCGTAAAGGGAGCCCGTGGCCACATGGGTCACGGGTCTTATGCTATCCCCCAAATTCACAGAAAGAGAAGTAGCCGCACTTGCCACCCCCATGCCGGCGAAAGCCACAACCGCCAACGCACCCTTTACAGAAAAACGCAATCCCATACATCCTCTTTTTTTACGTTTCGTTATAGTCTAAACATAAATTTCAAGCCCCCCTATAACCATTACCTCTCCAAAAACACTTTTGCAGTTTTTGCAAAAACCAAACCTCACATCCATCTTTACATTTTTTTGCAAAAGTGCAACATTTAAACAATTTGATATTATATTTTTCTTACAACAGGACGGTTTTTTACGGAAAAAGGTTTGAATCTTACAGCAATCTATGTCGCCAATAGCTTCGGCATCATGCTTATCGGCATTCTGCTTATAAGCAATTGGAGCCGTCTGCGCGAAAAAAACATAGAAAGCTGTTGTCTGCTCCTAATGATGATTTCGGCATTCATGGGTTGCGTCATCGACCCCTTCGTTTTCGCATGCGATGGCCAGCCTGGAACATTAAACCGTTTTGTCGTACAGGCGGGCAATTCCCTGCTTTACGCAACCGACATGTTCGGCTCCTTCTTCTGGTTAATATTCCTGAAAAGCCATCTCAAAATCAAGCTCTCCCTGACCCACAAGTACATTCTCAATTGCGCCCTGATGCTGGGTATAGCCATTATCCTGGTTAACTTTTTCCTCCCGATTATTTTCGAAATATCGGATTCCAACACCTATATCCGTCGGGCAGGTTACTGGTTCTTCTGTGTCATTGACTATGGATTCATGATTGACAGCATCGTCCTTTACCTGATCTGCAGGCATCGCGGCGGTTACATGAAAAACTTCCCCATCATAGTCTACCTACTCCCCCTCCTGGCAGGTAATGTGGCTCAGTCCCTGATTTACGGCATTTCAACCATCTCTTCCTGTTTTACCATTTCTATTGCAGGCCTCATGGCCAGCCTCCAGCGCGAACGCATTTACAGGGATAAATTGACCGGCATCTATAACTTTGCCTACCTAGACGTACTCGAAGGGCAATATATAGGCAACACCCGCCATAACGTATCGGGAATCATGATCAACCTGAACGGGTTCAAGAAAATGAACAAGGAACTGGGACGATCGACCGCAAACAATGCCCTCAAGGACGCAGCCAAGATTATAGCCCATTCCATCGGTGAATTAGGAACAGTGGTCAGATATGCCAGCGATGAATTCATCGCCATCGTGAACACGCAAGACGAAATGGCCATCAACATGTGTATTGCCAGCATCAAGTCCGCTTTCAGCGAATTTAACAGGGATCCCAGAAACTCCTATAAAATGTCCGCCTGTTTCAGCAGCTGCAACATCAACCCGGAAAACGACATTTCCGCATTCCTTGATGAAATCAGCAAACGTATGCTAGAAGAAAAGGCTGACTTCTACAGTCAAGGTGAAAATAATCGCCGGCGAGCATAGTCCAACTTGGAACTTATTTATTTCTGCAAACCATCAAAAAAAAAGTTTGGTTATTTAGTTTTTCCTAGATGCGTTTACTGCCAATAGATATCGACCCCCAGGAATTTTATAAGTCCAAGTACTTGTTCTACCACAGGTTCACTTTTTGGGTTGCAATCATCGCATCCTTCTGCATGGTAACCTACTTCGTTTCGGACTGTCAGATTTTCGGATACACAGCCTGGGAAGTTCTGCCCATGCGCTTGTTCCCTCTGGTCATAGCAGCGGGACTCGCCATCCTTAGCCGAAAGACCACCAACTACAAGATTATGACCGTCGCCACCTACCTGACGGTCCTTTCGGTGTTGTGGTGTACAATCTGGGTCGTCTATTACCTTCCCGACAAGACTCATTTTGGTGAAGGTTCCGTCATCAACCAGTTCCTGTTTTTTGCAGTTGGATTTGCGGCCCCCTGGCACTATGTAGTCGCCGTCAGCGGGATTGTACTCGTTTCTATTCTGGGCACAGACTGCATTATCCACTACCCCAATTTTGACATCCTTATTTCCCTGAATCTCCCCTGCCTTATAGGAACGACGGTAGCCCACTTCTTTATGCAGAAACTCTACATCAAGCATTTCAGGGCTCAGAAGATGCTCGAGTACATTTCTATGTACGACCAGCTTACCGGAGCCAACAGCCGAAATGCCATCCAGAATCTGATCAAGGAAGAAAACAACCAGTTCATCGATGACTTGACAAGACCCCTATGCGTCGCCATGTTCGACATCGATTTTTTCAAGGCCGTCAATGATAACTACGGTCACGCCAAGGGCGACATCGTCCTAAAGGATTTTACCGCGATCGTAAAGAAGAACATGAGACAGGGCGATTATTTCATCCGATGGGGTGGCGAAGAATTTGTGCTGCTGATGCCCAACACCTCCATTAAACACGCCATGAGTCTCGTCGAGGGAATTCGCAAAAAAGTATCCCAGGCTAAAAGCAAGGTTTGCCCCATCACCATTTCGGCAGGGGTTTCCCGATACGACGGAATGGATTACAAGAAAGCCATTGACCAGGCGGACCAAGCCCTTTATAAAGCTAAGGCCGCCGGCAGGAACAACGTGGTTCTATTCGAAGAATAGAATTATTGGTTGAATTTTTGGTTGATTTATTGGCTGGACGTCAGATCCAGAATGTCAACCTGAATTGTGGCATCGTCAGGATAATACTTAAGAGCGAGATTCAGAATTCGAAGGGCTTCGTCATCCCGTTTCTGGGCGTGGGCGTCATAAGCCAGATTCTTGAAACCATAAACCGCTTCGGCGTTGCCATGTTTCGCTGCAATCTCATAAGCAGATTCTGCACGTTCCAGGAACTTGGCGTCATAAGCCAGGTTCCCGAGGAAGATGGCCGCATCCACAAAATCCGGCTTGATCTGCAAGACATTATTCAGAATATCCATGGCCACAAACTGCTTGTTGTCTTCAACAAGGACGTCGGCAAGCTTATACATGGTATTCACATCGTCGGGACGAATGGAAAGGGCTTCGCGGTAAGCGCCTGCGCTCTGCTCATAATTTTTCTGCAGGCGGAAAACATCACCCAGGTAAACCAGGAAGTCAATTTCTTCCGGGTGGGAAGTATAGCCTTCGCGAATCACGGCAACAGCGCGATCAAAATCGTCTACAGCAATGTTCGCTTCTGATAGCTGGTACACAATGCTAATGTCGGACTTGTCCAAGGCATAGGCTTTTTCTACTGCCTTCAAGGCGCCAATCTTATCGCCCGTCTTGCTGTAGGCTTCGCCAAGATAAAGCCAGCCGCTAATGTTATTAGGTTCCAGCTTTAACGCACGATGATAAGCGGCCACGCATTCTGGGAACTGCTTCAATCTAAAGTAAACGCTGGCCATATTAAACAGTGCCGGAGCGAAAGTTCCATTGGAATAGTCTACCGCCTTACGGTAGCTTGCTGCAGCCTCGGGATACTTTTCGGACTGATAATAGGAATTGGCAATATTGAAACTTACCGCAACGGGATCAGCCCCGCGGTCAGCCGCCTTGCGATACAATGTGATGGCCTGCTTAAAGCGGCCTTCACGATAAAGAGCATTGGCGCGATCCATAACATCCGATGCAGACTGTGCCGCAAATGCAGAAATCGCTAGAACAAATGCGAAAAGAATAATCAGGCCCTTCAAGGCTCGTTTAGTCCTAATCATGGAACTTCACCTCGAACGGTTGTTCCATTCCGCAGAAAGGCACCGCCTTACCATCTTTTTCTGCAGGTTCAAAAGTCATACGGCTCAAGGCATCCTTACCAGCCTGGCCAAGGCCAGATCCCGCCGGAGATTCCTCCACAATGCGGATATCATAGGCACGCCCGCTGGCATCGACGCAGAAAGTCAAACGCAGGCTGGCGTCAATTTCGCGATCACGAATCTGGGCGGGGACTTCAAACTGGGGCATAGATCTGCTATTAGGTTTCTTGTCGACATCGCCAGACTGATTGGCCATGGCGCCACCGCGAAAATCAGAGACCAGTTCCTCGCTAATGGCCGCACCGCCACCGCCTCCAGCAACCCCAAGATTCATGGCCATGCGGGGGCCCGCCTTGGGGGAACGGGAATTGGACTTCTGACGGTTAGGTTTGCGGGCAGGCTTTTTCTGTTCCTGTTTCTTCTGGACTTCTTCGGGTTTCTTTACGGCAACTTCTGTTTTTACGAATTTCTTCTGGGCATTCATCTTTCCAGAAATGAACAAGTTTGCGACCGTCACCGAAAACACCAGCAGAAGGCTGCTGAGTACTGCAACAATCAGCACAGAAAAACGTTTAACCAGTTTTAGAACAAACTTTATCATAAGGCGAAAGGCAAATATGAGTTACGAGATATGAGATATTTAGGGTCTCGTGCATTCATGGGATTCTGAAACAAGTTCAGAACGACTGTCCACACAGCTCACTTCTTTCGTATCTCGTAATTCATATCTCATAATTCATTGTTTAGTCCGCTTGTGCAGCGATTGACACTTTTTTCACTCCACTTAAATTACAGGCGTCGATTACTTGAACCAGCACCCCAGTTTCCGCACCTTTATCCGCAATAATCACGGCTTCACGATCAGGCGTCTTTGCAAGAGTCTGCTTTAGAATATCCTGCAGGCTGGCCAAATCCACCTGACGTTCGTTAATGTGGATTGTACCTTCGCGGGTAATGGCCACCAGGATGTTTTCCTTTTCCAGCTGCGAGGCACTCTGGGCTTCGGGCTTTGTCACATCCACGCCAGTTTCGCGAGTAAAGCTAGAAGTCACCACAAAGAAAATCAGCAAGATGAACACAATGTCCATCAAAGGGCCCATATCGATGCCCATATCCTTTTGCTTTCGGCGAGGTAAATTAAAATCCATTTTTTAACTCTTACTCTAAAGGTATGCTTTGTTTTTTTTGCGAACCCAAAATCCTACATCTTCACACAGCGAACCGCAAAGGCATCTGATTTTTCGGCACGGTTGATGCTGCTGGCATACTCCCCTTTTTTAAGGGTAAATACATCTTTCGCCTTTCCGTTCGTTTCGCTCCAGAAATAAGCCCGCGTTCCAACCTCAGAAAATTTGGAGACGTGCAAGTCGTAACGTCCCAGCGCCAAGGCAGAGAACCCAATTTCGTCAGAGCCCTGCTTTTCAAATTCGTGCCATAGACAGAATCCCGGATTTTTCTTGCAGGCCTTCTGCATGGCCGCAAAATCCTTAGCCTTGGGAATCCTCCAGCCTTCAGGGCACAAGGTCGACAATTCCTCGATGGTGTAATAACGGCCCACCTTGTCGCAGCCGCCATATTCCTGATTGCAGAAACTTTTTTCGGAAGCGAACCTCAGATTATCCTTCATCCAGACAGCGTCGCCAATTTTCACATAGCGGTACACCTGGTTATCGCGGGCATCTACGAAGGATTCCCCATTTACGATTTCCATGGAAATTTCAACCGCGGGTTCAGCCGTCACTTCGTTTTTTCCCGCCTTATACTCTTCAGCGGATTCCTTAGAAGAGCAGCTCATTGAAACGAGGCCCAGGGCGAGCAAAACAAAAAATTTGAATTTCATAATCAGCCTCATTATTCCCGACCAGAGGTCCAGTTTTCAATAATCGTAGCGCCAAGTTCTAACTGTTGAGTCAGGTATTCAATACGCTCGTCCAGGCGCTGTTTTAACAAGGTCAGCGGAAACGCAATGAGCAAACCGCTCTGTGTAGAAATTAGAGCTTCAGAAATACCGTCTGCCATAAGGACCGGATTCTGGTTTCCGTAAAGGGTAATAACTTCAAAGGTAGACACCATGCCGGTAACGGTTCCAAGCAAACCCAACAACGGAGCCGCAGCCGCCATCACCGAAACAATGTGAGTTCCCTGCTGCATATAGCGCACGGTCTTGATCATGCGCACTTGCATGTAGTCCTGATAATCTGCCGGAGTATCGATAGCCACCTTCAAGGCCAAATGAAGTTCACGGGCCACAATTCCGCCACGTTTCTTCAAATGCCTACGGGCGGTTAAACCGCGGCCGCTTACACTTTCATGCAAGTCCTTGCGAAGGCGATCCACAACCTTGTGGACATCCTTACGGAAGATATCTCGGCCAATGCGAATCCAGGTAGAATACAGAAAATAGAATCCGATGGCACCGCACAGCAGAATAGGGAGCATCACGACGCCGCCGGCGCCATAAGTGCTCTGCAAAGCTTCTATGAATATGTACCAACTGTTATTCAATTCTATGCCTTGGGGAAAATCTTATTCAACAAGGTCGTACTCTGCACATAAAGTTCGCTGGTCACCTTCTCGATTTTTTCACTGAGAAGGCCATGCAGAATCATCACGGGAATGGCAATAATCAAACCGGTTTCTGTCGTAACAAGGGCTTCAGAAATACCTCCAGCCAAAACGCGGGCATCATTAGTTCCCACTTCCGTAATCACGTTGAACAAGGTGATAATACCGGTCACAGTACCCAGCAAGCCCAACAGCGGGGCGATGGAACCCATGGCGGCAAGCAATCCCATTCTGCGTTCCAGTTTCGGCTGTTCACGAAGCAAGGCTTCCTGCAAGGCACGCTCCGCCGTTTCACGGGAATCCCTGGCGCGATTCACCACCGCAAACATAACCATGGAAAGGCTATTCATATGCTTCAGGCAATAATTGGCGGCATCATCATAACGCTTTTCATCAACCAGGGAATGCACCTTCTTCACAAAACGGCGACCGACGCGACCACGGACTGTGAGCATGATAAAACGTTCCAGGCACAGGAGCAAGGCGAAAGCGGCCACCAGCATCAAGGGGTACATCACAATGCCACCCTTCTTGAAGAAAGCCTGCAGTTCCTCTTTCCAGGTCAATTCCTTGGTATCGGTAATGGAATTCTTTACAGCCTTATTCTGGAGAACATCCAGCGGGACGCTGACCACGGCCGGAGCGGAACCGGCTTCGTTTACAGCACCACGAATACCTGCAGAAAGTTCCATGGGCAAGGTTGAATTCCATTCGAAAATCTTACCCTGCAGAGCACCGGAACGGAGCAGGGCCTGAACTTCGCCAAGACCATCGGCAGATCCGTCTGTAGCCACTTCGCCCAGAAACACCGTACCCAGACGCAGGCGGTTCACGTTAACATCGGGGCGGCTTCCCACCTGGGATTTTTCGTTACCGTAAGACTGAGTGTAGGTCAGTTCATGTCGACCCAGAACATCTTCCAGGTAGGCACGCATGGCGGCAAGCGTATTGGGATTCTTGGCATCCGCATCATTCTGGGCTTTCTTCAGGCGCAACAGACGATCGTTCATTCCCACCGGATAATCACCCGTCACTTCGCCCAGGGATTTTTCAACGGCCAGTTTCACCTGGGTATTAAAATTATCGTAAGCCCCTTCATCGGACTTTGCCTTTTCTTCCGCATCCGTAGTCAGATCCTTGCTGGCCTGAACTTCTTCGTTGACGCGGCCTAAATCCGTAGAAAGCTTGGAATAGCGGCCATCCAATTCTCGGGTTTCAGTTTGATGTTCTTCTGTCAGCTGAGTTTCATTATATCGCTTACGCCAATGTTCAGCTTCCAGTTTTTCAAGGGAATCGGCCTTCTGCAAACGAATGCGGGTAAGGGCATCCACTTCACGCTGCAAGTTCTTGAATTCCTCACGTTTCAGGGAATCCAAAATCAAGGCGCTATCGACGGCGGCAGACTTCTTGTCGCTGGACCAAGGCCAGGCAAAAGCAGAGGAAACGCACAACAAGGCAATCAGAATCAAGTTCTTCATTACTTGCCCTCCTTCACAATAGAGAGGCTTACGGGCAGCGTTACCATCTGAGGCGGCTTCTTGGCCTGTTTCACATCGATGGCAAACTTTACTGCGGCACGTTCTTCCAAATTCAGGTCTTCATTCCATTCGTATTCTACAGAAGCACAGCCCTTGCCCGCATCGCCGGCACACTTGCGAACCAGGGAACCGAAAACCGTTGCATTTTCATCGGCGTAGACCATCCACTGATTTCCGATACGCAAAATCTGTGCGTTGATCAGTTCACCATTTTTACGGGTCAGCGGAGAATTGATGATGGCCACTTCATCACCAAACTTGGTCTCTTCGGCAATGAGCGCCTTGAGGCGGGAGAAAGATTCTTCGGCAGAAGCGTTTCCACTTTCTATATCGCGGGTCAGGGACTTTACACGGTCCAGGCGAACGTCACGATTCCAAGGCAAAGTCTGCCCCACCTGAAATTCCAGCTGCTTGCTGAGGGAAGCCAACGTGGTCATGAGCGCCTTGCGCTTGGCGGCCACATTGTCGCTACGGTTCTTGGCACGAGCCTGCTTGTTGCGTTCATCATTCAGCTGAGCGGCAACAGCCTTGATCTTGGTATTCAAGGAATCGATTTCAGCCTTACGACGTTCCGAGTCCGACTTATAGCGATCCTGCAAAGTCTTATAGCGTTTTTCGTCTGCCTTCAGCATGGAATCCGTAGCGGAAATCTGCGAATTCAATTTTGCGATTTCGCTGTTAAGGGTTTCCTTCTGCAGTTGCAGATCCCGAATGTCGGAATCCACGTCGGCGAAGACGTTACCGGCAAACACCGCAACGAACATTAAAAAAGCCAGTGTTTTTATTTTCATATTCATACTCGTTCTCTTAAACACTTCAAATTACAAATTCTGTTACCGCTTGCACTGTGCATCCTTGGGGTGTTCCTTGCACCAATTGTCCACCACCCTTTTCAAAATCGGAGACTGGATTTCTTCAAGATAATAACGGCTAACCAAGGCGGTCCCGCACTGAGGATATTCAGAAATATTCCAGTCACGGTCAGAACACCATTCCCAAAGGGATTCCTTGCACTTATTTTTTTCCAGATTTATCTGGCACTGTTCAAGCAGACTATCGCAACTGGCCACACGGTTGCTTACAAAATCGCTGTTTGCGCAGAACATGAACAAAGCCTTATCATTGATGGAACCCTTCTGAGAAACAATCTTATCACGGTTTCCACGGCCCCACCACCATTCATCATCGTTCTTGGCAATTTCATCGATGTAGTCATTCCACGCCACCTTAAAATCATAAGTGTCAGACAATTCAATTCTGACCTTTTCGGCAACAGAAACACAATGGCTCTTGATTGCGAGGAGATTTACCTTTACACCATCATCCGTCTGCTCTTTCTCAACACAAACCGATTCCTCTATTAAGCGGCACCACTTCGTTTCAAACGGAACATGTTCCGCCATGCCACCTTCCTGCAGGCAATCCCAGCCACGCATATGCGTGTACGTCACATAATTTTCTGCAGACACTTCCATCAGCAAGGAATCCTTCAGCATGCCGCTAAACACGCCCGTTCCTCCGTTCACGTTGCTCTTGGGCACCACACGGGAATCACTGATGGCCTCCAGCACCGTATTCACATAATCCGAATAAGCCTGATCGGTAGCATAGAAATAAATGGTAGACTTGCCGACAGGAACAGTCATTCCGGGATACTCCATTGTGTCCAACGAATTTCGACCGGCCACCATCATACGGGTCATAAAGCCCATGCTAGCCGTACTTTCTTCAGGCTTCTTTGTTGAAACGCCGCCATAACCAGTGGAGTCGGGATCCAAGAACGAACCCAGCATATTGTTTATGGTGGTATTCATGGACTCTCCACCTTCCATCTTATCGTAGGACATGGTCATAAGAACACCACGGACACTTTCGTCATACTCCATGGGAATTTTATAGGTCTTCACATCATTGGGAAATCCCAGGAATTCAAAAGGCAAGTAGCTGTAATCATTTTTGACAAAGGCGGCATCATCCTTGACACTAGGCGGAATGACGCCCTTAGCATGAATCTTGGTAGGAATATTCGTTTCAGCCTTCATCTTGGAAGTCACCTTGTGGCCCGCGCTATCCCACTTGAAGGTTGCATTCATAGTGTAGGATTTGCCAGGAATACCTGCATAACCCACTTCATCCATACCAAAGCAATTAGGCTTTCCTTTGGATTCCAGAGATTGCAACTGGGCTACAGAATCCCCTTCTGCACGGCCAAAATTTCCTGACACCGTCACACTGGCACTATCATAGAAAGCGAAATTTTCCGCAGAGGTTTCGTCCAATTCATACACCTTGGAAAAGCAGACATAGGGCGATTCATCGGCTACGATATAGCCGAAAGTATAGATACCGCGGTACACTTCCGTCTCTTCCGGATAGTAAGTCCAAGGCCCCTGAAAATCACAGGCCGCGAGAATAGTAGATAGTAGGAAGTAAACAGTAGGAAGCAAAACACGAGTTAAGGCTTTTCTTGTCCGAGAAGCCTCACACCTATTAGAAGTAATACTCATAATTGATCATGATCGGCAAAAAGGGGAACTGAGAAATCGAGCTATACTCCGGCGGGTTCTTGTCGGTATCGTAGTAGGAATAGAACATGTTTTCGTGGTCCGTCAGATTGATAATGGTCCAGCTGAAGTTCCACTTGTTTTCACGTCCAATATCGATGGCCTTTACGTCAATACGGAAGTAGGGCGTCTGGCGGCCTGCATTGCGGGAACCAGGGATAACCTGGATATTATCGGTATACTTCTGATCTTCCATTTTCTGCTGGTAGAAATAGCCTAGATATTCACTGATAGGCATGCCTGCAGAATACTTCATGACCACAGAAGACCTAAAGTAACGTCCCTTAACCTTGTGAGGCTTTAATCCATCTTCACCCCTCCAGTTAATACCCGCATCCAGCTTTAAGGCATAGGGCTGGTGCCAACTGGGGAAATAGGGTTTAGTACCGTCATTGCTTTTAAGAACGCTGAGACTCTGGCTCCAGTTAATGCCACCGAAGATCGCACCCTTTTCACGACGGAGTGAAAGTTCGTAGCCCATGGAATAACCTTCGGCCGTTCCGAAATTATCCGCCATCAAAAAGTCCGCAGAAGCGGTTTCATCTGTTGAATCCTGAACCATCATGAAGGTGTTCAAGTTGTTCTGCGTCTTGAAATAGGCGCCTGCAATAAAATCAAGTTCATCTGCAATCTGGGCCTGTTTGTATTCCACCGCAAAGAGGTTGGATCGAGCGGGCTTCAAGTGCTTACCCTTGCTGGTAGTTACCGACGGGTAGTAGAATTCGTTAAGAGCTTCGCCGTCACCGAACATAATGGAGTTCATATACTGCAGGTAGTGTCCAGCATAAAATTCCAAAGTCTTCCGATCATCGATGTTCCACACCAGAGACAGGCGAGGTTCAATTCCAAAATCCTTGGACAGGTCCTGATAATTCAGACGCAACCCATAAGTAAACAGCCAGTCCTCATTCAGGCGCCAGGCATCCTGCCCATAAAGAACATGGTGCAAAGGCTTCTGGACATCTTCCACCCTCATACTGGAAATGTATTCATAGAACTTATCCCAGTCATATTCCAGTTCATAGCCAAAGGTTAGAACATGATTATCGATTCCGCGGAAATTGAGCCACTGCTTTGCCGCAAAGGTATAAAGGTCCTGACCGATATTAATCAAGTCCGTCAATTTCATTGTCTGGTAAAAACGGCTGTACGCCAAAGTGGCATTATAATCCCAATCGCCAAAGCGGTGGTAGAAATTAATGGGAACAGCCACATTACCCCAGTCCACATAAAGGGGATCAAATTCAAGAACGTCCTTGCCGGTGTAGAAGCTGAACTTCAATCGGGTATCCTGATCGAAATCATACATGAACGTTCCCTGCAAATCGGTAAACTCGTAATCGATGGCCAAATCCAGAATACCCAGGGCGCGGCACAAATCCAGCATATAGCCGATGTAAGTGGTACGGCCAGCGATCACCCAACGGGCATCACCCACATGGCCTTCGGTATGGAGCTGGGCGGCAAAAGTGCTAATCTTAAAGCTGCTACGGCTGAACCATTCCTCCGTAGTATCGCTACCTCCGGCGCGACCATCCATTTTCAAAACGGAACTCAGACGGTTGCCGTACTGGGCAGGGAATCCACTCTTGTAGAACTGCACACCGTCAATGGTTTCCACCAGGAAGGTACTGAACAATCCGAAGAAATGGGTTGGAGAATACACCACCGCGTTATCATACAGGAACAGGTTCTGGTCGGCGGCCCCACCGCGCACATAAATTTTCGTACTGAAGTCAGAACTGGCAACCACACCGGGCAACTGCTGGATACTGCGGATCACATCCGCTTCGCCTAGGCCGGGCATGCGCTTGATACTCTTGGCGCTAACAACGGACTCACCAGGTTTGCGCTTGGGGCGACGACGTAACTGCACCACCACCTTCTTCATTTCGGTCACCTTGCCGTTGCTTCCTGCAGCCAAAAGGGCATCCACATCTACATCTTTTTCCTGAGGATCGTTCTGTAGCGAGTCGTTTCGCGGTTCCACGGAATCTGCTGCTGCCACAGCAGTCTTGGAATCGTCACCATCAGCCGTACCAGTAGTTCCCTCATTAGCCTCGGCAACAGATTCCGTCAACCCGGCATCGCCAATGACTGAGCTAAAAACACTATCCTGGCCATGGTAGACCAACTCATAGCATTTTTCCTTTTCGGCGCCACTGGTGTCGGAATTGGTAACGCAAACATTCCACAGGGTATCTTCGGGAAGCATCACCTGGAAATTTTCACCCACGACCGTTTGCAGGGCTTCGCCAGTTTCAAGAATTTCCACATTCAGTTTTTCACCGGGAGCAAAGGAAGAATCCTGAACCATGCCGTAAAACAGAATCCCTTTCTGTGCAGCAAGAGACGCCCCCTCACCAGCGGCTTCCTGCGCCACTGCCAAGACAGGCAACAAAAACATTGCAAGGTATAAAAGAAGTTTTTTCAAATCGTCTCTCGCGCTTGTCTACCAATTTAGAAATTAGCAATTACTATTCTAAACCGTTAAACACCAGAAAGAACGATAAGTGTCACCTAATAATTAGGCAATTTCATCCATGGTCTGACGGATAGGATCCTTCATCCCCAAAAATACGTCAACAAGGATAGGCTCAAAATCCGTTCCGCGGCCCTTTTCAATAATGGAAAAACATTCATCAAGAGGGATTGCATCGCGGTAACAGCGTTTCTGCGAAACTGCATCGAATACGTCGGCAACAGCCATAATGCGAGCAGCCAGGGGAATATCCTGTCCCTTTCGGCCTTCCGGGTAACCGCGACCATTCCATTTTTCGTGATGGAACTGAGCCACGTCATAAACGATCTGCCTATACCCGGCATTACCAATATGGGAGAAGGTCTGACGAATAATTCGGCCACCCTGTTCCGCATGGGTTTTCATAATGGCATATTCCTCGTCGGTCAGCTTTCCCGGCTTCTGCAAAATATGATCGGGAATGGCAATTTTTCCAATATCGTGCATAGGAGCCGCATTCACCAAGTCGTGAATAAAGTCGTGGTTAATAATATCCTTGTACACACCACGACGGTGCAGTTCCTTCACCAGCAATTCCACATAACGGCTAGTGCGCTTGACATGACCACCCGTATTTTCGTCACGGTTTTCAACCAGGTTCGCAAAACCCATCACCATGTCCGTATTCAGTTCCTTGATTCTCGCCGTATCTGCAATCTGCCGATCCACCAGCTTTGTGGTACGGGCAGAAATAAAATAGATCAAGCTACCGATACTAAAAATGCAGAGGGTTCTAGGCAAAATGCTGAACAGCACCAGACGTTTAAAGACCAGGAAGTTCTGGTCGGGAACGCAACCCATATAGAAACCGGCAAATTGCCCCACAATGGAAACGCCCACCGTCAGGAACCAAATATGCAAAGTCAGCTTCCTAGAAAAGTAAAGGCAGGCCAGGGCGATAGGAAACGCATACACCACCACCGCATGGAACGAAAGGGTGGTTTCGATAACCAGCAAGAACAGGCTGGACAGAATCACATACAGATACTTTAAATTCGGGTTGGCATTATCCACAAAACGGTTAATGACTGTAGGAGCCAAAAGCAGCAGGGCACTCAAACCAAAGGCAGAAAGCATCACCTTCTGGTCGATAATGAATACCCTGCAAAGGTTCAGGATCAACACCAGAGAGAAAATGCAAAGAGTCATCCGAAGCACTCTAGCCACAATTCTATTAGCTTCGGCCTCGTTCTGACGTACTATAAAATCACTATGCTTAGCCATACCATACCTAAACTAAAACTAAATGATAGGCAGAATTTACATTTCTTCGCGTATGTTTTTTGTAAGAAAATAAAAAAGTCTCTCGAAAAGAGGGACTTTTTTGCATTTTTCACGTTTTTTGAGGATTTTTGAAGATTTTGAGGATTTAGAATCGCCCAAATGTTATACCGGCATACATTCCAGGCCAGAATTTCGCCTTATGACCGTGATAATTCCAGTCGTCATGCCACTTTCCCTTGGGTTCCACGAGGATTCTTTCGCCATAACCCTCCGTGGCCAGATTCAAAGTTGCGCCGGCGGAAAGTCCGATTCCCTGAATCAGCCTGGCGGTACCGCCAAGACGGATACGATGGTGGAAATTTCCCTTATAGTCCTCTTCCTCACGGTCTTCGCCGTACTTATCCGTAACATGGAGGAACATGTACTCCAGTTCAAGATGAGTACCGTACTGGCCGAACTGGGTTCCGAGACCGATGCCGTTCTCATAGACATCCTCGAATTCATCAAAACCTTTCTGAAGGGCTCGGGAGAATTCAAGTGCCGTAAACAGGTAGGCCGTACCAAAATGAACGGACATGGCGGGGGCATTCATCTCGTTGATGGATCCGGTAAAACTCCATACACCATTTCCAACGATATTGATAAGACCGATAGGAGTCTTTTCGGCGTGACCCACCACGTTGATGACACCCCACTGGCGGCCCGTCGCCTTACCGGCTACATTGATAACAGCAATCTGGGTATCGTCAACCTTCTTTGCCACGTTGATGGCGCCAACCTGAACATGGGCATCCCTAGCGACATTTATCGCACTCACCTGAACGTTAGTCGTTCCTACAATGTTGATGGCACCCACCTGGGTTGCACTTACGGTATCCCTGGCGATATTAATTGAGCTAACCTGAACTCGTGCGCTCCTTGCTACGTTAACGGCACCTACCTGAACCGCATTGGGACTTGTATTCGTTATGACATTCACAGGACCGATTTGCGGACCATCCATATGTCCCGCATAATTAAAGCCACCGGAAAGTTGCACCCCCTGGAAATTTTTCTTGCCGATATTGAATATCGGGGAAACCTGCATACCGTGCATATCATTTTTAGCCAGGTTTCCAATCAGGCTTGCCTGAGCGCCAATCATAATATCATCCGACTTCGACAGGAACACACCCATCATCAGGCCCTTACGAGGTTCGTGGGCTTTATCCGCCGCATTAAATGTTGTTCTAAATCTACTATTATGATCCAGGGAATCAAAGCGGGCTTCCATATTCTCATCAACAACAGAAGACTTGATTTCGCCACGAGCCACCGTCTTTTCGGCGGATACAGCCTTAAAGTCTCGAACGGTCACTTTCTGCTGTTTTCCATTGGTAAGTTCAACATTCGTTTCATTCAGGTCAGCATTCCTTTCTAGACGAACCGTGTACTTTCCTGCAGGAAGACCAAGGCTCATCGATCTACCGGACTTCTTATAAAGTTCAGCTACCAGTTCGTTCGAGGCGTCACGAATAAAAACTCGGCCTTCTATACCTTCATCCAAAATCATACCGGCACTAGTACTGCGCAGGTCCGTCATCACCACATCACCCGTACCCGTCAGATTCATGTCTCGACTGGGGTGCTGAGCTCCACCCATGGTGGTCTCCGTCTTCTGCAAAGTTTCGTTAAAGGCAAACTGGTAAGCCTCGGACAATGTCACCTTGCCATCGCCGCTCAAGTCTCCCGCACCGCGTAGACCGCTCACCAGGGAATGGGTAAAAAAGGAACCCCTCAACTTATCGCTTTCCTGGCTAGCTTCATCCTGGGTACTGCTGGTAATAAAGGCATAGCCCTTCATGTCGCTACTCTGGTCTACCATGAAGGCAGGAACAGCCACACCTCCCTTGGCTCGGGTAATGGCACCGGAACCACAGGCATCGATGACAGCAATCTTCACATCGGCATTCAGGGCATCTACACGTTTGCGGAATTCCTGCCAGCTGTAAGTTTCTTCACCTAGATGCAGTCCCTTTTCGTCGGCATGGCCACTGTAATAGACAAGCACTTCCTCACGGCCGCTTTTCCCCTTGCCCTTCGCCAGGATTTTGTCAACATTGTCAAAGTGGGCATTCAAAAAAGCCACACTAGGTTCCTGGATCAGGTAGACATTCTTCTGACTGACTCCACCCATATCCTTAAGCACCGCCGCGAAAGATTTGGCATCGGATTCCGCATAGCGAAGAACAGGTCGTCCCTTACCGCCATTGTTGGCGCTAATGGCAATCACATAGCGATCGATGGTCGTCGAAGGCAACCCCGGAGCAACTGCGGCAGCAGCATGAATGCGACCCACCATAAGGAACAACATGGCAAAGGAAAGCAGGCAAAGACCAATCATACTTTTCCATGGTCCCGCACCAACCACACTATCAAAAACCTTAATCAACACCTTTTTCATTTTCAACCCCCGCTACTTTTCCAATTTGCTTACCGTAAATTCAACAACCTTAATGCCTTCCTGCTTCAAGGATGCATCAATATCATTTCCATCAATGGCAAACGTATTCCTGGACGTCATCAAAAAGAACTTTTCAAAATGAGGAGCGTCATCTAGTTTATACGCAAAAGGCAAAGTCACCATTTTACCCGGTTCCAGAGCGATGGATCCAGATCCATTACCCAAGTGCACCGTCAAGACGCCGTTACCGTCCATGCTAAAGAGAATGCCGTAACACTTCTCAGGGACCGAGTAGCGGAGTTGCAATTCATCGCCTTCGCTAGCGGCACCCAGATTTTCCATCTGGACAGCGGTTTCACCATTTTTCTTCCAGACTTCCATCCGAGCTTCCAGCCCCTTGATGCGGGTTCCATCATCAACCGAAACCATAGCGACTTCAGAAGTTGAACCGTCAACACCCTTCACGCCAAGATTCCTTTCGCCACCCGATACAAAAACTGCAGCAAAAATGCCCAGGGCGATAACCATGACGGCGGCAACCTTCAAAAACAGACTGGGAGCCACCATGCGAGAATCACCGGACATTCCCCTATCGATTTCATCAAGTCGGGGTGACAAATTGCTAAAGGGATTGTCCGCCAAAATTTTGGCATTTTCGTCACGCATTGCCTGCAGACGAGCACGGAAAATTTCATCAGTCGCTTCACGACGACGCAGTTCCTGCATTTCATCAGAAGGCAGGTCCCCTGTCAAATACTGTTCCAATTTCAAATCGGATACATTCATTTTCGTTTTCATTATTTGACCTCCAAATTCTTAACCTTGGATTGCAGTGTGCGTAAACGTTTACGAACTCCGCTTACAGAAAGTCCAACAGCTTCGGCCGTCTCTTCCAGAGTCATTCCATCCACAAAGTGAAGTACGGCCATGGTACGGGTAGACTCGGGCTCCTTCGAAAAAATCTTTTTCAGGACACTGCCGGCTTCGTAGGCATCCACCTCATCGTCTAAAGACGCCAACTGCAGAAGCAAGTCTTCACTGCAGGTATTTACGCCACGGCGGGCCTTATCACGGATCCGATTCAGGCATAACCTGGTTGCCGTATTCCACAGCAGACTAGATGGAGAGGACAAATCCAGCGAGTCACGACGTTCGTAAATCCGCAAAAATACGTTCTGCATCATGTCACTAGCCTCCGCATCATCTTTCAACAAGGCGACGCATCGGCGAAACACCATTGGCCCATAGCTTTCATAAAGCCTGGAAAAAGCCATCTTGCTTGCGATTTCTTGCCTATTCATACCCGTGTAACACTACTGGAGATCAAAAATGTCACCCAAATTTAGAAGTTTTGCCCCTCTATACACGAAAACAATGTGATAATCCTCATTTTGTTATTTTTTTCTCACAAAACTTGTTTTTTTTGGTTAGATTTATTGAGAGCGAAGGGAGCCAAGCCCCCCTGACCAGCCCGTATCTAAATTTTTTACATGAGTACGAAATGGTAAAAAATGAAATTTTGATTGTCGATGACTCCGAAATCAACCGCGAGATGTTGCGGCTGATTCTTGAAGACGAGTACGACATCGTAGAGGCAAGCAACGGCCAAGAAGCCATTGATATAATCGAAAAGGGCGACCACGTATTTCGCTTGGTACTTCTGGATTTGGTCATGCCCGTCCTAAACGGATACGAAACCTTACAGGAATTCAACAAGAGGGGGTGGCAACACAAGCTCCCCGTCATCATCATTTCCGGCGACTCCACCGACGAAGCCCTGTCTAGAGCATACGATCTAGGCGCCGCAGACTTTTTTGCCAAGCCTTACAACCCGCAGATCGTTCTGCGCCGTGTAATGAACGTAATCGCCAGCCGCGAATACTCCTATAGAGATTTACTTACCGGAGCCTATAACCGATCTGGCTTCCTCCAGATGGCCAACAATTTCTTGCAAAAGTGCGAAGACCGTACCAAGTACGCCGTCATGTTCTTTGACGTTAAGAATTTCAAGGCCATTAACTCTGTCCTCGGAACAGAAGGCGGAGACGCAGTCTTAAAGCAGACCTACAGAGGAATGTCGGGCGCCGGCCTGGAACCCATTTTCGTTTCTCGATTCGAGGCAGACCACTTCGTGTGCCTAGTCGAGGCCGACAAGATCAACATCGATGCGATGATGCACGAGAACAACCAGGTTCTGGATTGGACCGGACGCAGCATGCAGTTCCGTTTCCGTACCGGCATCAGCTATATCGACAGCGATGGAGACGTCATCAACTTTGTGGACCGCGCCAAGCTGTCCCTTAGCTACATCGAAGACGAATATCTTAAGCCTTACGCCATCTTCGACGACAAGATGGCCAACAACTATATCAACGCCGCTTCCGTGACTTCAGAATTCGACACCAGTATGGCCAACGAAGAATTCAAGGTCTATTACCAGCCGATCATGGAAGCCGCTACCGGAAAGATCGCTTCTGCAGAAGCCCTTATTCGCTGGATTCACCCCGTTCGCGGTTTCGTACGCCCCGACCTGTTCATCCCAGTCCTCGAAAAAGACGGCTTCATCTCTAAGCTAGACCTGTTCGTAGACCGCAAGGTAAACCAGGTTATGCGACGCTGGCATGATCAGGGACTTCCGACCGTGCCCGTTTCCGTGAACCTTTCCTGGATGGACTTCTATGACCAGGACATGATCCAGAATATTCTTGACCATGTGGCACAGCGCGTCACAGCACCTGGTTCCGTACGTTACGAAATTACCGAATCCTCTTTCGCCGCCCTCAAGGAAAATCGCGGAGACGTTTTGAGCGCCCTGCGTGAACAGGGGGCATGGCTCCTGATGGATGACTTCGGCAGCGGTTATTCCTCCCTGGGCATGTTGATGCACTACAAGTTCGATATCCTGAAAATCGACATGAGCTTCGTGCGCCAGCTGGAAAACAATCCCGATGTCAAGCACATCGTCAAGATGATTATCGACATGTGCCATCTTCTTGGAATGAAAGTTGTGGCCGAAGGCGCCGAAACAGAAACCCAGGTCAACATACTCCGCGAGGATAACTGCGACTACATCCAGGGTTACTATTTCAGCAAGCCCCTCCCCGAAGAAGACTTTAAGCAGTTCCTTGCCAAGTGCAAGGCCGAAGGAAAGATATAATGACACTCCAGGAATTGTACGCAAAGATCAACGGCAACTACGCCGAAGCCCAGAACCGACTGATGAAGGAATCCTTCATCGAAAAGTTCGCCTTGATGTATCTGAAAGACGACAGCTTTGTTTCCTTGCAGAACGCCATCAGCGCAGGGTCTATTCCCGACTGCTTCCGTGCCGCACACACTCTGAAAGGTGTTGCAGCCAATCTGGCCTTTACAGAATTGCAGCAGGCAGCCTCTGAACTGACAGAGCAGCTCCGTCCCCAGACGGCTCCCGCCGACGCCGCCATGGTAGAAGTCCTCAAGGTGGCCCACGAAAAGGTTGTAGCCGCATTGAACGAATACAACGCCAGCAAGTAGGCTTTGCAAACGAGCAAGGCGAAAGAACAGTTTAAAAAAACGGGATCCTGATTTTTATCAGGACCCCTTTTTTAATCTTTAATGGGATTAAAGTTCTTCATTTCTGTTAGACCGTTCCATACCTTCGTCAAGCAGAAGGTTCAGGTTCTTGAGATCCTTTTCCATCTGCTCGTAGTAGGCCTTGGCACGGCGAAGCTGCTTTCGCAACTCAAAGATTTCAGACGTCAGTTCCACAGACAGCAAGGCTAGACGCTTGCGGTTATCCATCTGGAACTTTGCCGAACGTTCAAAGCGCTGATCGATAAAATCACCGATCTCCTTAAGTTCCGCATCAGGCAAATCCGTACGGATCTGGATATGTTCCTGAGCAACGGAAACGCTAACTGATCTAAGAGGTGCGATTTCTGCCATTTTACTTCATCCCCACGCCGAATGGATCTTCATCCATCAGCCAGTTTAGTCGAAAAAACTTGTCTGCGAGCCCTCCCCGCTCGCACGACTCTTGGATTCTTCCTTTTCTTCTGCGCCATGAACTTCGATGGTGGGCAGATCCTCTTGAGCAGGAGCCTGTTCCACCTCGTCGGCAACTTCTTCAACAGCTTCTTCAACGGCTTCGACAGATTCTTCCGCTTCCTGAACGTCGTCAGTTTCTACAGAAGGTTCCTCGATGCTCAAGTCGGTGCCCAGTTCGTTTTCGATGGTGGCCACCAGCTGATTGAACTTTTCCTGGGCGTCAGCGATTTCGTCGGACTGAGCCTGGAGCTGATCCATGAGTTTAGCAATGATGGCGTCCTTTTCTTCCACCTTTGCATTCAGGGCGTTCAGCAATTCAATCTTTTCGTTGATAATGCCATTCAGAGCCGCAATGTCGCGATCCTTTTCGGCAGCAAGATTCTTGAGGTTGGCAATGCTCACCAGCTTTTCGTTCAGAGCCTGTTCCTGTGCATTCACCTGATTGACGCGAGCGTCCAGGGCAGCCTTGGCGTCTGTAAGACTTGCACCCACAGCGGTCAGCTTGGCATTGGTATCGCTAAGGTTAGACTTCAGGGACGCAATGTTGGCGTTTGCGGTATCCAGCAAAATGCTCTTGTCCTGCAGCTGTGCCTTGGCATTTTCCAGTTCCTTACGAACCTTGGCGTTTTCCTGTTTGAGGGTGCGCACAGTCCCCAGGACACCTTCGACCTTCTGGGAAAGCGCATTCATATTTTCAAAATTCATCTTCGCTCCATAAGTTGAAATTCTTTGAAACTTTTCCTATCATAAGATAACTAAATTTTCATTGGAACTTCTAGAAGTTACCGCTGATTTTTATAAAAAATGTACTTGAAAATTTCGGGGAAAAACCTTCATGATTTCGGTTAGTGAACACATCCAGCGCAGACTGAACGAACTGCCCGATCGACCGGGTGTGTACATCATGAAGAATGCCTCCGGTAAGATCATCTACATCGGAAAGGCCAAGGTTTTAAAGAACCGCGTGCGAAGCTACTTCGACGGTAGCGACCATCAGGGCCACCGTGCCGCCACCCTGATGCTCCCCTACATTCGCGACATCGAATGGATCATTACCGAGACCGAAGAAGAAGCACTGATCCTAGAAGCAAATCTTGTTCGTAAACACACGCCCAAGTACAACGTCTTGCTGAAAGATGACAAGCATTTCCCATACTTGGCATTCAGTGTGCGCGAGCCATTCCCCAGGCTGTTCCTGACCCGATCCGTCAGGAAGGACTCCAATCAGTATTACGGACCCTATATGAGTTCCCGCTATGTGGACAAGCTGAAGGATATTTGCGCCAGGCTGTTCAAGATCCGCGAATGCAATATGGAACTGCCGGCACGAACGCCTCAACGCCCCTGCCTGAATTACCATATCGGAAGGTGCAAGGCCCCCTGCGCAGGACTCGTCAGCCGCGAAGATTACTACAAGGACGTCATGCAGGCAAGACTCCTGCTAGAAGGCAAGCGGGATGACCTGCAGGAAATCTGGACTCGTGAGATGAACGAGGCTGCCGCCAACCTGGACTTTGAAATGGCAGCCAAAAAAAGGGACGCCATTCAAGCCCTTCAGTCCACAGGTATCCACGCCAAGACCGACACTTCCGACCCGAACCTTTCCCTGGATATTCTGACGCTGCGCCGCAACGGAAGCCTAGCCGCCGCAGTCATCCTGGAGTACCGTGCAGGCGTTCTTACAGGCAGACGCCACTATCGGCTGAAATGCGAACTTGAAGATGACGAATCCGAAATTTTCCGTCAGATGATTCTCACCTGGTACGCCGAAGCGGAATTCATTCCCGGAGAAATCGCCACAGACATCGCCCTCCCCGAAGATGCGGCTCTTTTGCAAGACGCCCTGACGCAGCAAGCAAAACACAAGGTCTATTTCAACAACCCACAGCGAGGTGAAAAACTGGGCTTCCTGAAATTGGCAGGTGCCAACGCCGACATGATCCTCGTAGAAATGCGGGCCGAAGTACAGAAGTACAGTGAAATCGACCAGAGCGTCTTCGAACTGCAAAAAGTTCTAGGTCTCAAGAAGACTCCTTTCAGAATCGAGTGCGTAGACATTTCTCACTTGAGCGGCACCAACACGGTGGCAAGTCTCGTGGCCTTCAAGAACGGGAAACCAGACAAGTCCAACTACCGCAAGTTCATCATCAAGACCGTAGAGGGTGTAGACGATTTCGCCAGCATGCGTGAAGTCATGACCCGACGTATCCGCCGTCTCGAAGATGAAGGCACACCCATGCCCGACCTGTGGGTATGCGATGGCGGTAAAGGTCAGGTGGACGCCACCATGCAAATTCTGAAGGAGCTGGGACACGATCAGGATTTACCGCTAATCGGTCTCGCCAAACGTCTCGAAGAAATCGTATTCCCCGATGACCGAAAGAGCATCGTGCTGCACAGAACTAGCCCCGCCCTAAAACTCCTGCAGAACGCCCGTGACGAAGCCCACCGTTTCGCCATCACCTACCAGCGCAGCAAACGCAAGAAGGATCTGGAAGTGGAATGGCTAAAGCAGCCTGGCGTCGGCCATGAAACCCGCATCAAGATTCTAAGCAAATACAAGAGTGCAGAAGCCTTTATGGCCGCTCCGCTCGAAGATATAGAAATCCTGTTGGGAAAAGTCCGCGGAAACAAACTCCGCGAACAGATTGCTCAATATTGCGCCGACTTTATTACACCTGACTTTGATAAGGATCCAGAACAGGATCAATCTTAAAGGGACTACTCCAGAGTCTTGAGAAGAGAGTCCAGTCGTGCCGTCAGCTGCTTGGATCCATAGATATTCAGGTGGTCATAATCATACGCCATGGAAGACGGGTAATCATGATCCCCCATCTTATTTTCATCAAACAGGACAAAATACTTTTCAAGTTCATCCAGTTCTTTTAAACGTTTGATGAAATTTTTTGCCGTGCTGCGAAGCATACCATGACGACCATACTGGTCTGTTTTCTTATAGTAGGGGCTGATGGGGAAAACAACACCTATTACATACACTCCATTTTTTTTTGCCATTTTCAAAATATTCAAAAGTTCCTGGTAGTTTCCTTCTGGATTCGGGCTATCCTTATCCCACCCTTGTTCCAGAATTTCAGCAGTACCATCTTCGCCATACCAGCCATTCTGAACATCAGTTGCCGCCTGCCCTCTGTAATAATCAAAGGTCGTCATAATATCTTCATTTTCCACCATGCTTTTCTGGGAAACATCCACAAAACCCTTGAGCAAACCATCCTTCCAGAAGTCATGATTGATATCGTACTTGTACCCCAGAGCTGAGCCCTGGTTTTCTAGAATAGCAACCCCATCTCTATCCCTCCACAAATCAAAATCAATACCTACAACAAGGAACTTAATATTACGGCAATGGTTCAGCACATAATTTTCAATTAGATAACGACTGCAATACATATCGCAAGGAATGACAGCCATATTCAAGGCATTTCTCAAAAGACTGGAAGAGAATCCCGCATTCATGTGGGAATTGCCCAAGCCCACAATTTCAAGGGAGTCCTTGTAATTCCAGAACAGCCTTAACTTGTACGAAAGATAGTGGGTAGCCTGATCTTCGCTATAATAAGCGGCCGCACTATCCAAGCTGAGTTTCTGATCCAGTTCTGCATCCAGTTTTTCAGTCCATAGGGAAGGGTGCCATAATTCTACACCTTCAACCAGTTCAGTCACGCTGGAATCTTTTGTATTCACGGCAACAACCTTGGAATGGGCGCCATCCCCGTTAGTCAAAGTTGCAGCGATCAAATTTGACGAGGCCCATTCGGTATGGTCAAATGCATAACCCGAAGGAGCGCCAATAGAATTCACCAGTTCACCGGTACTATCCGCAATCAGGATCCGTTCGTGAACGCCATATTTTTCGCCCACAAAATTCTTGTCGGTCTTGTCCCCAAAATCAAGGAACAGGGTCTGCCCATTTCCGGATTTCGACAAAGATACATTGCAGGCCTGTTTCGAATCAAACCAGACGGTATCAACATCTTTCTTGTGAGCTCGCAAAAGTTTCGATCCAGAAACGGCAAAATTTCCCTGGACGCCACCATGATAGGATCCGTCAAACAGTTTTTTAGGCTTGCCAAATTTTCCACCAGAAAAAGGAACACGCCATGTTGACTTTTTCATAAAGGTAGATTCATCGCTATTATCGCCGGCATCCGAAACGTACACGATAACGGTATCTCCGCTTTCAAGAACATTCCACCTAGGTATGGCCGCCGATTCAACATCCAGTCTTATCGCAGGCTCGCCGCTTGCATTCAGCTTGCGAACATAGACAGAGGATTTTCCAGAAACACCTTCAAGCCCCGTGCAGAACGCCACCCACTTTCCATCTGGCGAAATTTCCGGATGGTAGGAATCAATGGAATCTTTTATTTCAACAACAGAAAGGAACGCATTCGAGTAATCCACATAGGCCAGGCTCCCGCGGCTGTCATCTCGAAAAACCAACTTGGCCCGATACGCCCCCGAAAGTTTTCGAACTGTCGCAGAACTGGCTAGAGGAGCCACAAAGCTATTCTGAGCCAATCCTGTTTCAGACAACCACACCGCATTGGGAATTGCACCGAACGCAAGACGGAAACCCACATAGGACGCCCGGGTCGTCGAAGTCACGACATACACATCCCCGCGGCTGTAGCGGTTAACAAAGGAGGACTCGTTGCGAAAACTTCCGCCCTTCAGAACACGTTCCCCAAGACTCCCCCCATTGGGAGCCCCCACATAATTTGAGATAGTGGTATCCCTGAACAGGCCCAACCAGTCGTTCACCCATTCGGACACGTTACCCTCCATATCGCAGACCATGGATTTTTTCCTGGAGCATACTTTTTTAGGAGAATCAACGTCATCATCTGCAGTCCAACTGTTACGGACATTCCAATCCATGTTCGCGGCAAAAATCCATTCCGCTTCGGTAGGCAATCGGTAGGCATTCACTTCCGGATGAAAAATCAAACCTTCTATACCATTGCAATGACCTTCGCCGTCATAGGAGGCCTTGACATAGGTGTATGCCGTATCCAGCTTTTCGTTCTTGCTCTTGGCATTGGCATAAAGAACCGCATCATAATAATTGACATTGGAAACAGGCAGACTATCCTTTTGGCAATTTACCGACTTGTCAAAGGATTTGTATTCGCCGCAAGTGACCTCATGATCTTGGATGGAGTAATCATAATCAAAGGTGACCGTCATTTTCGGACGTTCATTAGCCTTGGCCGTACCGACATCAGTTCCAAGAACAGTTGATTTCCCTGAAGAAAGAACCCTTACAAAACCAGGGCGTTCAGAATCCTCTTCCCCCAACGGGCTAGAACTTCCACCGTCATCGCACCCCAACAGAAGCGAAACAGAGAAAAGCACCTGAAAAACAGGGAAAAACGCAAATTTTGAAAACCTAAATTCTGCCATATCCACAAAAATAAGTTTTTCAGCCACTCCAGATAATCATATTCTACAATGGGTCCTCCAAATAAGAAAAAATTAGGCTCTTCATCAACATGTGTGGGTGGCTTCGCCACCCTTTTTTGTTGACATTCGCCTAAATTAAACAAAAAATGGGCTATTTTCTAAAATTTAATCGCCAAAAAAAACAGAAGAAAAAGCCCATGTCAAAATTATACAAATCCAT
>NZ_FRAX01000014.1 GCF_900142465.1 Fibrobacter sp. UWH6 | reverse complement strand
CTCAACACAATCAGGCTGGGCGTGTCAAACGCAAGGATCGAGGCGACGAACAACAAGATAAAGCTACTGATACGGACTGCCTATGGCTTCAGGAACATGAACAACATGCTGTCGCTGATAATGTTGAGCTGTTCCTATGTAGATGTAAAGATAGCCTACGAATGGGAATCGGAATCGAGAGGATCATCTAGCAAGGCAGCCTAAATGCTACCACACATGTTGATGATGCCTCTAAAATTTTTTAGCACGAACAAAGGAGATCCCCGAACAAGTCGTGGACACCGGAGGGGCGCGGTTTACAGGGCTTTGTCAATTGAAGTTGCTCTGTCGAGCGTGCTTTACAGGGCTTTGTCAATTGTCGGCTGCTTATTATGCATTTTACAGGAGACTTTTGCCAGAATTCACGGAGAGAAAAGATCCACTTTTTTGAGGGAAGTTTTATTTACAGCATTAAAAAATCCCCCGCAGGCGCAATCGCACCGCGGAGGGATTAAATAGCAGATGTTTTTGTCAGCTTCGAATCGCAGCCCTATTGGAAATAGACATCATCATCACTATCATCTTCGGCAGAGAAGAGCTTTATTTCTTCACCACTGGCACACAATAACGATGTCATGCTCATGTCCATAACGGTCATCTGCGGAGCAACGTATTCTTTCTTTTCGAGATTCTTTTCGATGTTCATTGTTCGCTCCTTACTTGACGATAACCGGAGTGCGGTAGTTAACGTATGCGCCCTGAGCCTTGGGCTTGTTCATGCTGCGGCCAGTAACATCGTGCCAGCGATCTGACTTGACAATGTTTGCAGGGGCCTTGAGATTCTTGATAGCAGTTATCTGATTGTCATCTTCATCAGTATCAGCCGGAGCCGGGTCAACGATAATCACCCTCATGGATTCAGGAAGTTTGTCGATGGACGCCACTGCAGCAGGAGCATATTCGGCGCCGGGAGCGGCAGGCTTTTTCTCGGGCTCACTGCCATTATAAATCAGGTAAGCGCGTAGGGGGAGAATTGCCACCTTATTGCCAGCCTTGACAAAGGAACCGATAACAAGATTATTCTTATTTGCGGAGCCAGCAAATCCATAAACACTGCCCAGTTCATCAGCATTTTCCTGCTTTTTATCATCATCCTGCCAGCGCTTCTTTGCCATGGTTCCGATAAAGGACCAGTCATCAACAGTAGTTGTTGCGCTCTCAGGATTTTTCTTGAGAGTGACGGCGCCAGAGACGAGAAGTTCGGCACTGTTTATGGTAAGCAAGTACGGAGTGTAGGCTTCTAGGGAAGTGGTCGATTCACCAACAGCATCAGTAAACACGCCATCTTCTTCCGTAACTTCCTTAAGTTTTGCGAAAGTATTTGCACCTTCATTGATTTTAGACGATTCAATGCTAAAGGGCAATGTTATAGTGGAGTAACCTCCTGCAGTAAATTGACGGGTGAAAACAACCGTGTCGACCTTGATATCCTGAGGAATAGAGAATGTCGTTGCATCGTCGTGAATGGTTGCAGTAAGGGTCAAGCCGTCTTCAGAGATGGTTACGCCGGGATGAGAGTCTGCTCCAATGATAGATTCAACAGTTTCGGGATCGTAATAAGCGAAAACGTTGGACTGGTCATAGCTGTTAAAACTAGAGGTAAGATTTGTGGAATCCTTTCCTTTTGTGCAACCTGTAGTACCAGATTCGCAGTTTACGTTATCTGTTTCGAGAGTACCTGCAGCGGAGCCAACTGTAGCGTTAAGGCCAGAGCTACCAGAATTGGCATCAACGGTACCGATGTTATAGCAGTTTGCAACACTTGCCACAGCACCAGACTCCACATTGGCAATGAGACCTGCGATATTGGTTCCGGTCAAGGTTTCCTCATCCATAACCTTACTTAACCCGGCTCTATCGGTATAGGAAGAGAATACACGACCATGGTTAATGCTATTGGAAATGACCAACCTGGCACCATCCTTCACCGTGCCAATAAGGCCACCAATGTTGGCACCGTTTTTAGTCGTTCTGTTTTTGTAATATCCGCCAGCGACGGTACCGCCAAAGGAACTATTATCAATACGAATCAGCTTGCCATTACCTTTTTCTACACGAACCGCCAAGCCGCCTGCATTCTCAGGTTCCACTCTAAAATAGGAGTCGCGAATGTTCAGGTTCTTAATGACCGCACCACCAGAAATGGATTCAAAGAAACCTGCATTGGAGGTTATCCAAAGATACAAGCCGCTAATGGAGTACGTACCGCCATCAAACTTGCCTGCAAAACCCTGAATCGGAGTCCAGGATTCGCGATCAACAGTTGTATTAATAACACCACCTTCATACTTGTAGTAAATGAGGTTACCTTGAGTCTTAACCAGCCAACCGTCACCAGTGGATTCATGAACACTACTGTTCACGGTAATATTAGCGGTCAGCTTACCGCAAGCAGTCTTATTTGCGGTCTGACCACTCGTGCCGTTAACTACCGCGGCAAAACCATAAAGTTCTGCAGCCGTACTAATCTGGTAACAACCATCCTTTACGTCTACGGAAGGTTTCTTCGGGGTAATAGCAGCATTAGCGCCTACAGCGCAGATGCCGGCAAAAGTCATAGCATAGATTATCTTTTTCATACAAACCTTGATCTTTCTCAGTGACGAAAGATAAATTTTCATTGCATTATTGTCACTAATTTTCTTACAAAATCAGGCGTTCCTTTTCCGCTTCCCCCCCTATTTTTTGTTCCTTGTCACACACGAACCCCCAAAATGTTCAGAAGGCGAATTCATTCAAGTACTTTATAAAATCCGCTTATAAACAAAAACACCCCGTAGGGGATTCCTACGAGGCGTTTTCGAAGTTTAGGATCCTGAAACAAGTTCAGGATGACTTTGGGTCAGTTCAGGAATGACGTCCTGTAACTGATTAGATCAGGGCGATGCCGGGGATCACGCCGACCACCAGGAGGGCGATAGCGGCAACGGTCACTGCAAACTTCAGCAGGTAGCTGAAGGGTGCGCTCTTGGCGCATACGCACTTGCATTCGCATTCAGGCTTGAGGGGCATGAAGAGGACGAAGGCGATACGCAGGTAGAACACGGCAGCCACCAGGGAGAGGCCGAAGGCCACGGCAGCGAGCCAGCCCATACCAGCGGCGAATGCGTCGGTGAACAGGGTGAACTTGGCCAGGAAACCAGCAACCGGCGGAAGGCCAGCCAGGCTTGCCAAGCAGACAGTCACGCCCAGTGCAACGAAGGGACGCTTGCGGCCGCGGCCCTGGATTGCTTCCAGAGTTTCGTTGCGGTCGTCACGGCCAGACAGGTAGGCAATACCGGTGAGGGCGCCAGCAGATGCAACGGCGTAGGTCACCAGGAAGTAGAACATGGGGCCCATCTGAACGGTACCGTTTGCAGCGTAGTTGGGCAGCAGCAGGCCGATTACGATAAAGCCGGCGTTCATCACGGCGGAGTAAGCCAAGATGCGACGGATGGACTTCTGGGCGAGACCGCCGAAGGCACCGAACACCATGGAAAGCAGAGCCACGATAACAACCACATAATAGAGGCCCTTGGACTGGGAACCGATGGTCACCTGTTCAGCAAGGTTCCAGGCGGCTGCGGAGCCAGCCTTGGTCACCAGGATGCCGAGCCATACAGAAGCCAGGGCGGCGAGAGCGCCAACCTTAACAACTGCAGCCATGAAGCCGGTCACTGCAACGGAAGCACCGGTGTAGACGTCAGCCACCCAGAAGTGGACAGGAGCGGCACCAGCCTTGAACAGGAGGCCAATCACGGTCATGAACACGCCAATGCCGTAGATGCTTTCGCGACCCGGGAGAATGGCGGAATTGAAGCTGGTAGTACCGGTAGCACCGTAAACCATAGCCACACCGTAGAGGAAGATGGCGCTGAAGATGGAACCGGAAACGAAGTACTTGAAGGCACCTTCGTTAGCGTTTGCATCCTTGCGGCGAATACCCACCAGGGCGTAGATCGGGAAGCTAGCCAGTTCCATGCCCAGGAACAGGGCCACATAGTCGATGGCCTGAGTCATGAGCAGGGCGCCTGTAGTAGCAAGCATCAGGAGGGCGTAAGCTTCGCCACCCTTGAACTTTTCGTGGCCCAGGGTCCACTGGAGGCCAGCGATACCCAGGAAGGCGCAGAGCACAATGGCAACGCCCAGGAGGCGGCGGGCCGGATCCATGGCATAGAGGCCGTAAAAGGTATCGGTAGTGACCAGGGCGTAGGCACCGGCTGCGAACAGGGCGAATGCGGAAGCGACCCAGGGAAGGATCTTATGCTTGTTCTCGTCCTTGATGAAGGGTTCTGCAGCCAAGGAAATCAGGGCGCCAACGGCAACCAGGATAACCGGCAAGAGAATGATCATGTTACTCATTAGTTGTTACCTCCTTCAACAGCGGCTTCGGAAGCGGCGGCGGTGTCGACATCCATTTCGCGGAGCTGCTTGATGAGAGATGCGCGTTCTTCTTCGCTGAAACCGTTGGCGGCCAGGTTAGAATCCAGCTGACGGAAGTCTTCTTCGGTCATGGGCTGGGCAACGCTTGCGATATTTTCGTCTTCGGCGGAGGCGGCAGCTTCAGCGGCGGGAACTGCTTCGTTTTCGGCAGTTTCTTCGATCTGCTGGGCGTTGCCGGAGAGCTTAGCCATCTGTTCCACAGCCTGTTCGTCGAAGAGGTGCAGAGCGTTGGTGATGAATGCGGGATGCATACCGAACACCAGGAGCAGGGCGGCCATGATACCGATGGAAGAACCTTCCAGGGCGGTCATCTGGGTGCCGGTCACTTCGCACTTCTGTTCACCGAAGATAACCTTCTGGACGAAGCGGAGCATGTAAGCGGCAGAGAGGATGATGGTGAGACCAGCAACCAGTGCGGGGAGCGGGCCCATATCCCAGAGGGACAGGAGCACGGTGAATTCGCCGACGAAGCCTGCAGTACCAGGAACAGCCAGGGCCATCACAGCCACAAAGCCGAACAGGGTGCCGAACACCGGAGTCTTGCGGGCAAGACCGCCAAGCTTATCCAGTTCGCGAGTTCCAGTCATACGTTCGCCAATGCCCATCAGAAGGAACTGTGCGCCTGCGGAGAGGCCGTGTGCCACCAGGAGCACCAGCACTGCGGGGAGCATAGCTTCGGAAAGGCTAAAGACACCGGCAACAGCCAGGCCGAGGTGACCCATGGAGCTGAAGGCCAGAAGTTTCTTGGCATCCTTGGCGCGGAGAGCCATGAGAGCGCCGTAAACGGCAGTCACGAGGCCCAGCCACATCATGGTGCTGACAGCAGTCATAGAAAGCGGGAAAATCGGGAGGATCCAGGCAATGAAACCAAAGACGCCAGCCTTACTCATTGCACCGGTAAGGATTGCAGAGAGCGGAGCGGGAGCTTCGGAGTAGGAAATTGCCTGCCAGCCGTGGAACGGGAAGATCGGAGTCTTCACCATGAAGGCCAGGAGGAAGCAAACGAGGATAGAGGTCTGGACGGCGGGATCCATGTTCTGGATAGCCAGGGCCAGAGAAAGGAGCAGGGAGTTGTCAGCCTTGGTCAGCACGTACCACAGAGCCACCATCATGGGAGCGGAGCCCACCAGGGTGTAGATGGCGAAGGTCATAGCAGCCTTGACGCGATCCTTGCCACCGAAACCGGCGATAAGGATTGCGGCGGGGATCACCATTGCTTCGAAGAAGAAGAAGAACAGCACTGCGTCGGCGGCCAGGAAGGTGCCGTTCATGGCGCCCATCAAGGCGAAGATGCCGATTGCGAAGTTGCGGTAGTTCTTGCAGGTAGTGTTACGAGCAGTGATGAGAGCCACCAGGGAAAGACCAGTGGAAAGGAGCGTCATCCAGGCGCCCAGACCATGGCTGTACAGGTAGTAGTAAACCGGGCCCTTTGCGCCAGGAATGCGGAACCATTCCACAGCTTCGGTAGCCTGGTTGCCACCGGCGATCAGAGCGACGGACATGCCCACAAAGGCAAGGCCGAAGAGGAAAGCCAGGCGGGAAGAAGACTTGGGATCTTCCTTGGAGGTTGCCACCATGAGGATAGCGACAACGAACGGAGCCAAGACGAGGAGATGCAGAAGCATTAGATCATACCTCCGGTCAGAAGAACAACGAGCACAAGGGCTACAACACCGGCAACGCTAAGAGCGAGCTGCAGGCGAACCTTGCGAACCTGGAAGGAGGCAACGCCATCACCCAGGATTTCAACAATGCCGGCTACCAGCCACTGGACAAACAGAACCAGCTTATCCACGCAGTTTTCGATAATCCAGGCAACAACATTGGTAAGGCAGATGAACCAACCGTGAATGATATCGAAGAGGAAGGTCCAGGTAGCCATCTTGCCGGTAGGAGCAGAAGAGCCCTTGGCTTCAGGAATGCGAGCCTTGCCGAACTTGGCCCAGGCAATCACGAGACCGAGAACAGCAGCGGCAGTGCCGAGACCGGCGAACACCATGGGGTTCACGTGGGCTTCGGAGTGAGCCACGGAGAGCTGTGCAGCACCAACAACAGGAGCAAGCATATCACGGAAGAAGGTAAGGCCGATGGAATCTGCCCACATATAGCCGGAGAACACTGCGCCAACGGCGAGAATCACCATGGGGATCAGCATGCAAGCCGGAGCTTCGTGAATGTGATGTTCGCTTTCCTTGGAACCGCGATAGGAACCGAAGAAGGTCAGGATGATCAGACGGCCCATGTAGACTGCGGTAATAACAGCAGTGAGGAGGCCAACTGCATAGTAGTAGGGGCCCATGGGACCGCTCATATAGAGACGTTCCAGGATCAGGTCCTTAGACCAGAAACCGGCGAAGCCCGGGATACCGATAATGGCCAGGAATGCAAAGATCATGACGCATGCGGTAACGGGAACCTTCTTGACCAGGCCACCCATCTTGCGCATATCCTGTTCGCCAGCCAGGGCGTGAATCACGGCACCGGCACCGAGGAACAGGGCTGCCTTGAAGAAGGCGTGGGTAAAGACGTGGAAGATGGAAGCATCGAATGCAGCCACACCTGCAGCCATGAACATGTAGCCCAGCTGAGAGATAGTGGAGTATGCCAGCACCTTCTTGATGTCGTTCTGGAAGAGGCCAGCCACAGCGGCCCAGAATGCAGTGAGCATACCGACAACGGTAATGATATCAAGCACGGTGGGGAGCATGGCAAACATAGAACCGAGACGGGCAAGCAGATACACGCCAGAGGTCACCATGGTTGCAGCATGGATGAGGGCGGAAACCGGGGTCGGACCAGCCATTGCATCGGGCAACCAAGTGAGAAGAGGAATCTGGGCGGACTTACCGGTGCAGCCTACGAAGAAGCAGATACCGGCGAGAGACAGGAACGGAATGACGATTTCAACGTGGCCACCGGAAACGACCATCTGGATGAAAGCAGCCAGCTGATCGTAGTTGAGGATGGCGGAGCCGCCGATAGTGCAGAGCACCAGCATACCCAGGAGGAAGCCGATGTCACCCACGCGGTTCACGATGAAGGCCTTGTTTGCAGCCTTGCAGTTGTTCACGTCGTAGTTCCAGAAACCGATCAGCAGGTAAGAGCAGAGACCCACACCTTCCCAACCCAGGAAGGTCAGGAGCAGGCTGTCGGAAAGGACCAGCACGATCATGCTGAACAGGAACAGGTTGATGTAGGCGAAGAAGCGGGCAAAGCCACGGTCGCCGTGCATGTAACCGATGGAGTACAGCGCAATCAGGGAGCCGATGCCAGTGACGAACAGCAGCATGATGCGGGACAGACCGTCAAACAGGAATCCGATGTCCACCTTGAGCATGGGGACGTCGATCCAGTTGCAGAGGGTCTGACGGATGCCGGTTTCGGGCATGCCGAAAGCCAGCAGGACAACGCTAGCGAAAGCGAGAGCCGGGAACAACACGGCCAGCGCGCCAACGAAACCTTCGGAAGGGCCCTTCTTGCTGCCGGAAGAAATCACGGCGATGGTACCCAAAAGGATGGTACCGATGAGCGGGAAGAGCGGAATAAACCAAAGCGGTAAATTAGTCATTGATTATTACCCCTTCAAGTTAGAGAAGTCGTTGGAATCAACGCTCTCGCGGTTACGGAAGATCATGATGACCATGGCAAGGCCCACGCAAGCTTCGGCAGCTGCAACAGCAATTGCGAACAGCGGCACGATCTGGCCTGCAACGCTCATTTCGGCAGGCAGGGTCTTGGCAAAGCCCACGAAAGACAGGTTCACGGCGTTCAGGGCGAGTTCAACACCCATGAGCACGAAGAAGATGTTTCTGCGGGAAATGGCCACGATAAGGCCGATGGCGAAAATCACCAGGGCCAAAATCTGAACATACATAGCTTGGAGTTCCATTACTTTTCCTCCTCGATTTCAGAGCCAAGGCGCTTCTTGGCCATGAGCACAGCGGCACCCATGGAAGAAAGGAGCAACAGACCGAGGACTTCGAACAGGACGAAGTAGCCGGGGCCTTCCTGAGCTACGTTAAACAGTGTTTCGGAGGTGAGCTTTACAGAGCCGCGGAGGGTGGTAGCATCGAAGACGATGGGAGCACGAACCAGGGCAAAGCCCACGAGACCGGCGAGAACGATCACGGCCGGAATCACGAACAGGGAAACCTTGTCGAACATGGGAGTCTTGCTGTCCTTACCGGCGTTCAGCACCATGATCACGAAGGTGAGCAACATGATGATTGCGCCTGCGTAAACCATGATCTGGACAACGCCCATGAAGGGGCTACCCAGCAGGCCGTAGATACCGGCCAGGGAGAGCATGGTAAGAACCAGGGAAAGAGCTCCGTAGAGCGGATGCTTGGAAAGGAGCACGCAAACGGCAGAGCCAATTGCGATAATTCCAAGGACAATGAAGTAAATCAGGGCGAGCATTACTTAACCTCCATTCCCCAGACCTTGCGGGCCTCGGCGTTCTTGGTACCGCCCGGAGCCATCTGGCTCTGTGCGTCTTCGGGGTAATCCTTCGGATCCCATTCGATGAGATCGGCCAGGTGTGCCACGAAATCTTCGCGGTTGCGATGTTCAAAAACGATCTGCTTGGTATCCATGCGGAGAGCATCTACCGGGCAGGCTTCGGCGCAAAGGCCGCAGAACACGCAAACCAGGTGGTCAATGTCAAAACGCATGACGCGCTTTTCGATACGGGGATCGTCAGACTGGGTTGCTTCGATAAAGATACAGTGAGCAGGGCAAGCTGCAGCGCACATGCCGCAAGCAACGCAACGGGGAGTGCCATCGGGGCGGAGCATCAAGCGATGCTTGGCGCGATAGGTGTTGCGAACTTCGGGCTGGCCTTCCGGGTAGGAAATAGTGGGAAGTTCTTCGTAGCGGAACAAACCACGGGCAGCATGCTTAAGGGTGGTCCACAGACCGCGCATAGCCTCGAAAATGTAGAGGCGTTCGATGACGGTCATGGGTTTCTGTTTAATAACGCGAGCCATTAGTTACCTCCAACGAGCTTTGCGACAACTGCGGTCACAACGAGGTTCAGGATAGCGATGTTAAGGATAATCTTCCAACCGAGGTTCATCACATGGTCATAGCGGAAGCGGGGCAGAGTCCAACGGACCCAAATCCAGACCCAGCAGAAGAACACGCTCTTGACGACGAGAACCAGCAGGTGGATAACAGCAGTACCGAGAGCAGTACCGATGGTGTTGACGCCAGCGGCGGTATGTGCGATTTCCGGAGTGTAGAACATCCAGGAAGCGACACCGGCAGCGATGAACACGACGGTAGCAATACCGGCAACCAGCTTGTACAGCTTGTATTCCTGCAGGATCACCATCTTATTGCTCTGGGAAGAAGCGCGGAGCTTCTTGGAGTAGCGGTGCATCATGTGGAGGAATGCGAGGCCGAGGAATGCAAGCACCCAGCAGAGGATGGCCAGGGAGCCGCCCATGTGAGCCTGCATGGTTTCGGTAGTAACGAACGGTACAGAGTAGCCACCCAGGAAGAGGGTTGCCACCAGGAAGGAAGCGATGCAGATATGAGCGTATTCGCCCATGTAGAACATACCGAACTGCATTGCACCGTATTCAGTGTGGTAACCAGCAACCAATTCCGGTTCACCTTCGGCAACGTCGAAGGGAGCACGGCCAGTTTCGGCGATAGTTGCAATGAGGAAGCAGAAGAAAGCCACCGGCTGGGCAACGATACCCCAGACGTGGTGTTCCTGCCAGCTAACGATGTCGGTGAGGCTGAAGGAGCCTGCGAGCACCAGGAGGCCCATCATGGAAAGGCCCTGGCAGACTTCGTAGCTAATGGTCATTGCAGAAGTACGGAGGGAGCCCAGGTAGCTGTACTTGGACTTGGAAGCCCAACCAGCCAGGACAGCACCGAATGCAGACAGAGAAGAGAAACCGAACAGGAGCAAGATGCCCACTTCGGTATCAAGGATGGAACCGCTGATCGTCACGACCTTGCCACCCCATTCGAAAACCAGAGGTCCGAACCAGGGAATGACGCAGGGAGACAGGAACACGATGGCAAACGGGATTGCCGGAGCCACGTAGTACAGGAACTTGCTTGCGCCCTTGGGAGCGAACATTTCCTTGAAGAACAGCTTGGTACCGTCGCACATGTTCTGCACGTAACCCAGCAAGCGGATCTTGCCGAAGTACGGGATCTTGATGTAGGAACGGTTGGGGCCCTGACGGTCCTGCATAAAGCCGGCGCCACGGCGTTCCATAGGAATCAACAGGAGGATGTAAAGGACCGGCACGAAGCAGAAGGCGAACTTCGCAATCGTGATCAGCCATTCAACCCAGGATTTGGATTCAATAATATCCATTATGCGTTACCTCCTTCAAGATGAAGGCCAGTGCTCTTGATGCTGTCGTAAGCGAGGCCGGCGAGAGCCGGGGCGTATTCGGCAGCCTTCTTGAAAGCGTCGTATGCACAGGTGAAGGTGTTGCCAGCCAGTTCAGAGAGAACTTCGTAAGCGGGTCTCAGTTCTGCATCGGGGCAAGTGGGAGCTGCGTTCAACTTCTGGAGAATGTTGAGAGAGTTCACCATGGTGCCCTGGACTTCGCTCCAGTGCCTGATACCGTAAGCAAGGGTAGCCATGTTTGCAGTTTCGTCATTGAAAGCGGAAAGAACGATGCGGGTCGGAATCTTTTCGATTACGTCCATGGACTTGTTGCCATCGCCAACAATGTTGTTGTTCACGCAGACCAGCACGGAGTAGTTGGAAACGTTCTGAGCCAGATCCCACAGATTGTCGTCGGCAAGGCCAAGGAGCTTGAAGCCGGCGCGGTTTGCCATGGGGTCACCGCTCTTGGCGATGCCATCGGGTTCGGACTTGATCTTGAGAGAACCGCCGAAGATATCGGCACGGTCACCCAGGGATTCCTTCAGCATGCGGAGAGCAGCCAAGTCTTCGATGGTGCATTCGCCACCGGCAACGAGAGCGATCTTGCCAGTTGCAGAAGCGAGAGCTTCCTTGATGACCTTGACGCCACCGATTGCGGGGAGACGGTTCTTGTTAAAGTTCTGGAATGCCATACGGCTGGTGTTAGAGAGCCAGCTGCGGTTCACTTCCGGATTGCAACGGGGCATGACGCGGTAGATCTTACCGTCGGCATGGTCGATCCAGATGTTTGCGCCCAGGGAGTCATCCATGGAGATGGTCGGGGTGTGGCTCAGGAGCCATACGCGCTTCTGGAAACGGAAGTACTTGGCAGTCATTGCACCGGTGGGGCACACGTCAGTGACGCAGAGGTCATATTCGTGGTCCAGCTTTTCGCCGGGGAACGTGGTGATGTAAGTGTGGTCGGCACGGCCTGCAAGCTGCAGCTGTTCATCCTTGGCCACAGAACGCATGAAGCGGACGCAACGGTCGCACTGTACGCAGCGTTCTTCGTCGAGAAGGATTCGGGGACCGATATCCACGTGCTTACCGCCACGGACCTGGCCCTTGGCGTCAACGAACTGGTGAACCGGATTGCCGTGGTAGTTCTTACCATATTCCGGACGGAGACGGCCTTCGTTCTGACCGCATTCCATGTAGTTTTCCTGCAGGGTGCATTCGCCAGCCTTATCGCAGATAGGGCAATCCAGCGGATGGTTCACCAGCATGAATTCCTGAGTTGCCTTGCGGGCGTTCTTGACGCGAGCAGAGGAAGCAGGAGTATAAATCTTCATACCCGGAGCGACAGGAGTATAGCAGGAGATGACCAGCATACGACCACGGGGGCCTTCCTGTTCAACCAGGCACTGACGGCAGTTACCGGAAACCGGCAGATACGGATGGTAACAGACGTGCGGAGTTTCAATCCCGACAGCCTTCAGGGCTTCGAGGAGGTTAGTATCGCCAGGAACCATCACGGCCTTGTCATCCACGAAGATTTCAACCTTCGGGCTGTTTTCGGTCGGGAGTTTCGGCATGTTATAGTAGTTACTCATATTATTACCAGAAAATTCCAGGACGTGCGGTTTCTTGGACACGCGGCTTTGCGTGGTCCGGGTTCTTTGCAATGTATTCGTCGAAGTCGGCGCGGAACTTTGTGCTGTAGGAAGCTACAGGGCCGCCCAGAGAGATGGACAGCGGACAAATGGTCACGCCACCGAAACCACCGGTAAGGCTCTGCATCAGTTCCACATCGCCGTCGTGACCGTTGCCAGCAACAATCTGGTTCAGCATGCGGTGCAGAAGACCGGTACCTTCGCGGCACGGGGTGCACTGGCCACAGGATTCGTGGCTGTAGAAATTACCCAATACATTCAACAGGTCAACCATGTTATGAGTGTCGTTAATGACGATCATAGCACCGGAACCGAACATGGTCTTCATGGAAGCCAGGCATTCGTAATCCATGGTTGCAACCGCAGCTTCTTCTGCAGTCAGAGGAGCGCAAGAAGAACCACCGGGCAGCACAGCCTTCAGCTTGCCACCGACCACGCCACCGGCATATTCGTTGATCATGGTCATCATGGGAGTGCCCAGAGGAGCTTCGTACACGCCCGGATTCTTCACGTCGCCGGAAATGCAGAACACCTTGGTACCACCTGCACGGGGAGTACCCATCTTGGCGTATTCGCTGGGGTCGTGCTTCAGGATCCAGGGGAGAGCCATAATGGTTTCTACGTTGTTCACGCAGGTGGGGCTCTTCCATGCACCGCTAACAGCCGGGAAAGGCGGCTTCAGGCGGGGCTGACCCTTCTGGCCTTCGAGAGAGTTAATGAGTGCGGTTTCTTCACCGCAAATGTAGGCGCCAGCACCGCGATGTACGAAGATATCGAAGCTGAACTTGGTTCCGCAGATATTTTCGCCAAGGTAGCCAGCGGCATAAGCCTGGTTCAGAGCCTTGTTGAGGCTTTCGATGCAGGGCAGGAATTCGCCACGGCAGTAGATGTATGCTGCACGGGAACCCAGAGCCCAGGCGGCGATGATAAGGCCTTCGATAAGACGGTGGGGATCTTCCAACATGAGGAAGTGATCCTTGAAGGTACCGCCTTCGCCTTCGTCAGCGTTCACCACGATGTACACGGGCTTGCCGGTTCCGCGGGGCACGAAGCTCCACTTCATACCGGTGGGGAAGCCTGCACCGCCACGGCCACGCAGATTGGTGCGCTGCACGTAGTCGATGAGCTCGAACTGGCTCATATTGAACAAGCGTTCGGAAATATTTTCGTAGCCGCCCAGCTTCTTGTAGACTTCAATGTCCTGGGCGCCCTTGCCGAAGTTTTCAGTACAAACTTTTACGCATTCTGCCATAATTATACCTTCTTCTCTTCAACCGGTTCCGGCTTTTGAGTGGTAACAGCAACAGCGGAAGGCTTAGCCACGCGTTCGCCAGAGGTAGCGATCATGCGATATTCATCGCCAACCTTACCAGCGGCATCCACGAAAGCCTTGTCCTTAACGCCGGGTTCGCCAACGACGACCCAATCATTGCCAGACTTCTTTTCAACCACGATCTTGGTGAATTCCGGAGCACCCTTCCAAGTGAGGGTAGCGCCAGCTGCATCGGCTTCAGCCTTGACGCAGAGAACGGGGCTGGGAGGAGCATAGTCATTGACCTGGGGCTTGGCAGTTGCGCCAGGAGCGCCCGGATGACCGCAATGACCCTTAACAACACCGCCCAGCACGTCGTGCTTGGGAACGTTGTCTGCATGAGCCTTGCACCATTCGACGATACGGTCAATGCTTTCTTCAGTGAGGGTAGTGCCGCGCTTCATCTTCAGCTGACCGTCAACAACGTCGGTAGCGAAGTCATCGTTCACCAGCATCATGGGGCCGTTGCCGCAAGAGCCCAGGCATTCCACCTGGAGAATGGTGAAGAGGCCATCGGGAGTGGTTTCGCCGGACTTGATGCCAAGCTTATTCTCAATGTACTTGATGAGGGGCTGTGCACCCTTGATAGCGCAGCTGATGTTGCGGCAGAACTGCAACATGAACTTGCCCTTGGGAGCATGGTTATACATGGTATAGAAAGTGGCGACGCCAAGAGCATGAGCCGGAGCGCAACCGCAAACGTTAGCAGCCCAGCGGATACCTTCGGTGGGAACCCAGCCGAACACGCCCTGCACAAGCCACAGCACTTCGAGAAGTGCGCCCTGTCCTTCAGGGTAACGGCTCAGCAAGTCAGCGCAACGTTCCTTGATTTCGGGAGTGGAGAGCTTTTCCAGCACTTCCTTGGGATTGGGCTGTTCCTGAATCTTGTTCACGTGGCCAAAGGTCTGTGCCGGATCCGGCATAGCACCAATAGGCTGTTCCGGACGATCGAACTTCAGATTGTTGTTTGCAACAAAATGAACTGCACCTTTAATATGTTCACTCATCGGTCAAGTTCTCCTGCAATCATGTTGAGGCCAGGCAAGGTAGCCATAGAGTCGGCCAAGGTAAGACCTTCAACCAGGAAGTTGAAAGCGGAAACGTGAGCGAGACTGGGGGAACGAACCTTGATGCGATACGGGTGGCCGGAACCATCGGCAATGATGGTGAAGCCAAGTTCGCCGTTAGCGCATTCACTACCGCAGTAGTATTCGCCCTCGGGCACGCGGATGCCTTCGTAAACGCTCTTGAAACGGCCGATGAGGCCTTCCATATCCTGGTAAGCCATCTTGTGAGACGGCACGCGAATACGAGGATCGACAATGTCAACAGGACCCGGAGCGAGACGCTTCAGAGCCTGACGTACAATCTTAACGGATTCTTCGATTTCGTAGAGACGAACCTGGAGACGGTCGTTTGCGTCACCATTGGTGCCAACCACAACGTCCCAGTCATAGGTTTCGTAATCGTAGTAAGGTTCATCCTTACGCAGGTCGCTTTCTACGCCGGTAGCACGGAGCACGGGGCCGGTCCAGCCGTAGCTGATAGCGTCTTCCTTGGAAATCTTGGCAACGCCAACGGTACGATCCAGGAAGATACGGTTACGGTCCAAGCAGGCGTGAAGATCCTTGAGAGCCTTTTCAACAGAGTTGCAGGCTGCCAGGACATCACCTTCGAAACCGCTATAGGTGTCGCGATACAGACCACCGATACGGGCAAAGCTATTGGTCAGACGAGCGCCAGTGAGCTTTTCCCAAATCAGCATGATTTCTTCGCGGGGGTTAAATGCGTACATGAACGGAGTGGTACCACCCAAGTCCTGGAATGCAGCGGCCACGCAAATGAAGTGGTCGTTGATTCGGCTTAATTCGTTCACAATAACGCGGAGAACCTTGTTGCGTTCAGTGATTTCGATGCCGAACATATTTTCGACGGCACGGCAGAACGCAATGTTGTTCATCATTGCAGAACAGTAGTTCAGACGGTCAGTGTAGGGAATCACCTGCTGCCAGGTGCCGCGTTCAACCATCTTTTCGAAACCGCGGTGCATAAAGCCAATTTCGCTAACGCCGGCAACGATAGTTTCGCCGTCGAGAGCGGTAAGCAAGCGTACGCAGTGGTGGGTAGCCGGATGAGTGGGACCCACGTTCAGGGACATGAGGCTCAGCTTTTCGCCATTCGGATCTAATACGATCATTGTCTGCTCCCTTCAAGATATTCTTCGTCCACAGGATTGATTTCCTCGGAGCGTTCGATCACCTTGTAACCCTTGGATTCAAGGCGCTTTTCAAGTTCGGGCATCAGGTAGTCGCTAGTGGAAAGCCACTGGCGCTTCTGGGCCGGGTAATCCTTACGGAGAGGATTGCCCACAAATTCAACATGGTTCAACAGGCGGCGGAGGTCCGGGTGACCTTCGAACACAATTCCGAACTGGTCGAAGACTTCGCGTTCCAGCCAATCAGCGCTCTTGTACAGGTCGGTGATGGTGGGGACCTTCAGGTCGGCTTCGCTGACCAGCACCTTAAGACGGATGCGACGACCGGCAACCTTGGTGCTCTTGAAGCTGTAGCTCACTGCAAAGCGAGGACCTTCGTGATTGGGGTAAGTCAGATAGTCGATGCCGGCTTCGTCCAGCAGCATATCCAACTGGGTAGAACTATCGTTCTTCAGGAACTCCACTGCATTGTGGAGGTATTCCTTAGGAATCACCACACAGGCGTCCCACTTGGCCAGAGGTTCGCGCTTGCCGCCGAACTTCTCTTCCAGGAGGGAAACGGTCTTTTCAGCAAAATCCATTTTTACTCCTTCCAGAACTGTGCTTTCTTAATAAGTTTCTGTTCTTTTTCGACCAGGAAATCCTTGGCGGCGGCGACCTTTTCGGCAGCCATGGCCTTAGCCTCGGCCTTGCATTCGGCGGTCTTCACCTTGATCATTTCAAGCTGATCCTTGACGCGTTCCGCACGCTGCTTCATGAAGGATTCGTCCTTGATCTTATTCTGCAGGTCGAACATGGCGTCGAAGAATGCTTCGGGACGGCTGGGGCAGCCACCGATATAGACGTCGACGGGGATGATATGGTCGATACCCGGAACGGTGCAGTAGCAGTCATAGAAACCGCCGGAGCTTGCGCAGGCGCCCATGGCGATCACCCACTTGGGTTCTGCCATCTGTTCGTACATGCGCTGCAGGATCGGAGCCTGCTTGTATGTAATAGTACCTGACACAAGCAGCACATCGGACTGACGCGGCGTAAAACGCACGTATTCAGAACCGATACGGGAAAGGTCATAACGACCCACTTCCGTACTCATGAATTCGATTGCACAGCAAGCCGTACCATAGGGGAACGGCCACAGAGAATTAGTACGGCCCCAGTTGACCAGGAAGTCAAGGGAGGACGTAATGAAATTCGGCTTATCTGCCTCATTTTTCATAGGAGCTTACCTCATTAAATGCCGGCGCAAAGGTAGAAATTTTTGGGGACACCCCAAAGCCCCCATGCCCCCGGAGCCCTCCAAAACACCCCTACACGGCACTTAAACCGTCAAAATTCCACCACCAGCCCAATATTTTTTACAAACAAACGTAAAATTTGACTTTTATCCTTCTTTTTAGGTATATATTAGTATGTGTGATAAAAAACAACATTTAACACGGTCCCGATGGTTTTGCTCAATTTTTGCTTGCACTAAGCACCGCGGATTTATAAATTTGGCTCGGTTTTGTCTTTAAGACATACAACCGATTAGCTCTTTTTGAGGAAAATTATGGACTTTAGGCTTTGCAGCGACGAATACAAGAGGTTTAGGGAAGGACTTCTCAGCCCCATTACTGCCCCTGAGGTCCTTTTATCGCAGATATCCCGCATGATCGAGCCCATCGCAAGGGCTCTGAACGTCGGTTTCATGGAGTGTGGCCTTATAGCCCCGGTTTCCACCTTCGCCCAGTCCGGCGTCGACGGTAAAATGCTCATTTACCATGACAAGGAAAAGCTCCCCACCCTCCCGACCTGCTCAGACATCGCCGAAGTGATGTCTACAGCCGAAAGCGGCACTTTTACTTTTAACGCCCATCCCGTTGACGGACATAACTTTACAGATCAGGAAAGGGATGCTTTGCAGCTCATCTGCTACGACTGTTTCATCTTGGGCGGACGCGCCCGCCTCATGGGCATGGCAGAACGCGCCAGGACAATCGACTACATGACCGGTGCCGACAACCAGCCCGGCCTCATGAATTTCGTGGGCAGACTGATCAGCCAGAAGAATTTCGTCGGACACACGGGCATCTTCACCAACCTGAAGAATTTTAAGTACATTAACAAGTCTATGAGTCCCCAGGTCGGCGATATCGCCATGAAGGCCTACGTGAACGCCGCCAAGGCCGTTCTCGGCCCCGATGAAATCATATCCCGTCTCGGTGGCGACAATTTCTTCTTCCTGGTCCGAAACGAACATACCGAAGAGATTATCAAGAAATTCTCTTGCCTGGATGTCACCCTGAGCCAGGGTCCCAAGCCCCTCAATTTCAAGATTTCTGCCCGTATGGGCGTCTACGTGGTTCGCGAACAGGACACCGTTTCCGAACTGATGAACTGCAGTTCCATCGCCCTGAATACCGCCAAGAACGTCAAGACCACCGACATTATCCGTTTCAACAACGAAATGCTGGTCGACGCCCTGCACCAGAGAGAAATTTCCAGCGAATTCCAGAACGCCCTCAAGAGCAAGGAATTCATGGTCTATTATCAGCCCAAGGTCGACCTGATTACCAAGCAGTTGTGCGGTTCCGAAGCGCTGGTCCGCTGGCTCCGCCACAGGACTGTAGTCCCCCCTGCAGATTTCCTGCCCATCCTGGAACGTGAAGGAACCGTCTGTCAGCTGGATTTCTACGTATTTGAATGCGTCTGCAGCGACATCCGTAAGTGGGTAAACTCCGGCATCGAACCGGTCCGTACTTCGGTGAACTTCTCCAAGTTGCACCTGAAGAACCCCAATTTCTCGGAAGATTTCTTCGCCATCATGAACAAGTACGAAGTCGAAAGCAAGTACTTGGAAGTGGAACTGACCGAAGTGTCCGACTATGATGATTTCGTAGCCATGCAGAAGTTCATTGGCGCCATGCGCAGCCACGGAATTTCCGTTTCCATCGACGATTTCGGCACCGGATATTCCACCCTGAATGTCATCAAGAACTTCGACTTCAACGTGGTCAAGCTGGACAAATCCCTGTTGGACAACATCGGAAAGGCCGGTTCCCAGGACGAAATCGTGCTGAAGAACGTGGTCAACATGGCCAAGGAAATGGACAAGGAAGTCATTGCCGAAGGCGTGGAAAACGAAGAACAGGCCAAGTTCCTCCACGACGTGAACTGCCGCCACGTACAGGGATTCCTCTTCGACAAGCCTCTGAGCCGTGACGACTTCGAGAAGCGCCTTACCGGCGAAAAGATGTACTAATAAGGGTTAACGAAGACAAATCCGTCTAACTTTTATAAGGGCCCCCGATTATCGGGGGCTTTTTTATTTGTGCGCCTCGGCACATGTTCTCAAAAATTCTCTCATATTTTAAATATTTTATGCTATATTATAGTTGTGGAAAAATTTGTTGACATCTATCAGTTTACGCACTTTCGCAAGTATCTAGAAGAATACCAGGCCGCCCGCGCACAGCAGGAGCCCGGTTTTACCCGCACCGAAATTTGCAACCTGCTGGGCATGGAAAAGAGCCGCAGCTACTTCGCCGATGTTCTCAGAGGCAAGAAAGTTAGCCCCCGCATGGTGACCAAGTTCATCGAAGTCCTGGGCCTCGAAAAGAAAGAAGCAAGATACTTCGAGACCATGGTCCAGGTGGATCAGGCCAAGAACGACACCATCCGCAAGGCCGCCATGGAAGAACTGCTGCGTCAACACCCCAACCCGCAGCACATCATCAACACAGACGCCTACGAATATTACAACCACTGGTATCATAGCGCCCTGTTCGCCATTCTGGACGCCATGGATGTGGGCGACGATATGGCCCCGGTGCAGAAGCGAATTTTCCCAAAGGTTCCCCTGGGCAAGTTGAGCGACAGCCTGGAACTTTTGCAGCGTCTGGGTCTCGCCCGCAAGAACGAGGAAGGTTTCTGGAAACCCACCCGGGAGTCCATTTCCAGCGGACCTTACAACAACGCGGAACTGATCAAGCAGTATCAGTTGCAATGCTTTGAACTTTCCAAGCAGGCCCTGATTACGCCGCCCAAGTCCCCCACTGTCATGAGTACCATGACCTTCAGCATTTCAAGCGAAGCCTACAAGGACCTGGAAGCCGCCGTGCAGGAATTCAAGGCCAAGGCACGACGCATCATCGGCGAAGACAAGGCCAAGGCCGACAGCGTCTATCAACTGAACTTACACCTGTTTTCTAACCTGGATCCGGAGGGCAAGTAATGAAATTACGAATTATGAATTACGAATTACGAAAGATTCGTGGTTTCGTTGCAAGCATGAGCATCGCTGCATTGTGCTCAGCAAGTGTCATGGGCTGTTCCGAAAGCAGCACCACCGCAGGCGTTTTGACCGAGACTGAATCCGGACAGACGGCAACCATTGACGAAAACGGCGACAAGATTGTAAACGTAGATGGTTGCAGCACCAGCATTCCAAACTCCTTAAGGAAAAACGCCTCATTGCAAGATGCCGAGTACGGAACAGAGCTTGCATGCATTTCCTTCAACCGAGATTACGCCCAGGCAAGGGTAAAGGGCTCTGCTGTAGACACTGACGGCAATCCGCTGAAAAACACCCGCGTCCTCTTAAAGAGAATTGAAGGAGACTATGATGTCGGAAATGGCCTAAGCCACGAAACATCCGTAAGAGAAACTTCTACAGACAATAACGGAAATTTCGTTTTTGACGATGTCGTTTACAAAGCGACCTACCTTAACATTGATCCCATCGACGAAAGTTTTGAGAGGAACGAAAAGGGCCAGGCCGTCGTTTATATTCGCTACGCCCTCATGATCGGATCAGAAAATGATTCCCTCGCAAGCTACAGCAAGCTGGACCTGAAGAATGCTGAGCGAATTTCTGACGACGATGGCAAATACCTAGAAATCAAACCGCAAGAAATCCGCAAGACTACAAACCTGGAAATTCAATTCAACGAGAACGATTTCTCGGCAAGCGATAAAGTCTGTCTGGACTTTTCCAATGCTTGCCATGTTCTTACCGAAGATGAGTTGACTGCGGGAAGTTTCCTCATGGAAAACATCCCCGAAGGCATTTACCAGAACCTCTGCACATACGTCACGAATGCGGCAGGAACATCATCGGAATACACCAACGCCATTTGCAAGTCCTTGAGCACACCTGTCATCACCAAGGAGTCCTCAAATTCCTTGTCATTCGTTATTCCTGAAACCGCACTGGCATTGCTTGATTCCTTCAGCAACAAGACTCTAGATAAAGTTCTGGTGCAATATTCCTTCGACAAGGATATAAGCGTCCCCATTTTGGTCAACGGGAACAGTATTTCAAAATCAACGTTCATCGAAAGCAACGGGAGAGAAAACCGCTATTGGGCAGAAATCAACTTGAATGCACAAGATACAGCGACCTACAATATTGTTGATGCATCCGATTTAGGGATTTCCTCCAATATATTTGTCGCCCAAAGTTCTGCACAGGACACCGTCATTGACAAAGGCCACTATGAGCGCAAGAATATCGGATATAGCTTCAAGATAAAGGTTGACGGAAGCAACGAAAATTACGAATCTGCGTTCATCAGCGTTCTTGATAGTATCAGTGACGAAAAAAAGTTGACTATCGGCTATGAAATCGGGCAATGCGAAACAGACCCCAAGAGCATCTGCTCACGAATCTATAGCGGCCTTGACGGCTCCGTTACGGACACGACAATTTACGGAAAGGCAGCAATCCTAGACGGAGGCGAGCACATCTACTCCATCGCTTTTGTGGGAGTACACTTGACCATCGCTGTTGACGGCAAAATAATCCGTGACACAGATCTAAAAGTCAACGACCATTTTGGATCGTGGATCAATAGTTCCCCAATCGTCATTGGAGATGCAAAATTGAGAGACTTTGTCGTGTTCAAGATAGATGAAGGCATCAAACAAGAACGCGACAACAATTGGAACCGTCTCAAAGCCTGGCTCATCGCCTTCCAGGAACTGCAAAAGTAGGTTTCGGGGACGGCATTGAAAGAAATGCTTTGCAAAAAAGGCGGTGGCAAGCGATCTTTTTATTTGATAGCCACCGCCAAAAACACTTCGCCCACAAAATCGGCTTTAAAGTTTTTATATTACAGCTCATGAAGAAACTCGTCCACGACAAGTCCAAATGTTTGAAGTGCGCCGGCTGCGTCGGCGTATGCTCCAAGATGGCCCTAGACATGTACGGTCTGGATTTGCAGATCGATTACGAAAAGTGCGTCCGCTGCGGACTTTGCACCAACACCTGCCCCGTAGGAGCCCTCAAGATCATGGAGGTGGACAATGCTTGATAACAAGTATGACGTAGTGGTGATTGGCGCAGGCCCCGGTGGTTCTGTAGCCGCCCGCAATGTAGCCAAGGCAGGCCTCAAGACCTTGCTCCTTGAAAAGCGTGAACGCATCGGCTACCCTGTACGCTGCGGTGAAGCCAGCACCAGCATGAAGGACCTGCAGACTTACGGCCCCATCGACGAAGACTGCATCGAAACCATTATCAACGGCCTTTATATCTACGGCCCCAACGGCGTGAACATCGAAGTGCCCAAGCCGGCTACTGGCATCATGCTGAACCGCGAAAAGTTTGACCCGTGGCTGGCCAAACTTGCAGCCGACGACGGTGCCGAAGTTGTTACCTGCGCCCGCGCTGAATTTGTAAGCGACGTTGAATCCGCAGGCAATGACGGCTACCGCAGGGTCCGTGTCGTGTTGGGCAAGGGCAACGGCGACGGATCTGTCACCGCCGAATCCACTCAGGAAATTTTGGCCAAGATGGTCATCGCCGCCGACGGTGTCGAAAGCCGTATCGGCCGCATGGTCGGACTGGACTGCATCCAGAAGCCGGGCATGACTTGCAACGGTATCGACTTCCATGTGAAGGGTATGCTGACCCGCCCCGACTACCTGACCTTCTGGCAGGGCCATGATTTTATCAATGACGGTTACATCTGGAGTTTCCCCAAGCAGAAGTCCAACATGACCAAGTTTGGCGCAGGCTTCCTGATTCCCCACAAGAACGAAACCATTTACGACGTAACCCTGGAATGGCTGCACAAGCTGTTCCCCGGCGCAGAAATTGACCATGTGGTCGGCGGCGTGATTCCCGTTTCCAGCGTCTTGAAGGACTATACCCTGGACCGCTTCGCCCTGGTGGGCGACGCCGCCCATCATACCAATCCGCTTACGGGCGGCGGCATTGCGGCAGCAATGCGCGCGGGCCGATTCTGCGCCCAGACCGTGGTTGAAGCATTCAAGGAAGACAATCTTTCCAAGCAGTTCCTGAAGACTTACGAAAAGCGCTGCTACGACTACTTTGGCAAGATGCACGACTTCGAATACAAGTTCCGCAGATTCCTGCTGGAACTGAACCGCGAAGACCAGGTTGGGCTCTACAAGGTGCTGCAGGGCTTCGCCTTGAGCGGCTACAAGAAGTCCGCCTTCCTGAAAACTCCCATCCAGACAGCCAAATATCTCTACAAGTTTACCAAATTCAAGGCCTAAACCCCTGAATATTGTCAAAAAGACTAAGGTTTCCGCAATAGCGGGAACCTTTTTTTTGATGGATTAAGTTATATCTATTATACTAAGAAGGATTTTTATGAAAAAAGGTTTCACTCTTATTGAAGTTATGGTGGTAATCGTAATCCTCGGCGTTCTTGCAGCCGTAGGTACCCCCAAACTGTTCAACTCCATAGCCAAGGCCAAGGCAAGTGAAGTTCCCGTAGCCGCCTCTGGTTACGTCAAGCTCCAGGACATCTACCTGGCAGAAAACTCAGCCCTAGGCAACTGGAAAACTATCGGCTACATCGCCCCCGGGAACGGTTCCACAGAAAATTTCTGCTACAGCCAGGGAGCCATTACCGATGAAAAGATTTCTCGGGAAGGACTGAGCGCAAGTCTTATCGGATGGGGAGCCACCAACCTGGTTGCGCTTAACGAATGCGGTATGCGAAGCTGGTGGTCTATCGAGATGACCCCTTCCAGCCAAAATTCTGTCAGTTTCAACTACAATCTCAGCTATGAGCCCTGTCTCGCATTTACCTCTAACTGGCAAATCGGCAACACTCTAATCGGAGACTGCGCGAACGCCACGCAAATTTCTGCTAGCGGTAGCGATGATAACAACTTCACCGATAAGACAGATGACGGTGCAGACGGCAAAACCGACAATAAAACCGACAACAACACAAATACAAACACTAATACCAATACAGGCAGTCAATCATCCGACAAACAAGCATTGGATGCAGCCCGTAAAGCCTACACTTCTTGCACCCACTGTTCTAATGAAGAGAAAGAACGTCTGAAGGAAGCCTGGGACAACGCCAAGGAGAAATGCCAAGCCTCCTACGGCAACGCATCCTGCAGCTAAAAGAATTTTAAAACAACTGATCCACTTTCGTCTTGGCAAGCGTTCTATTATAGATGATACGCTTGCCTTTTACGTTGTCAGAAACGCAGACGTGGTCCTTGGGCGGTTTCAGCAGCGAAGTCACAAGGTGAGCCGCCACCGTCTCGGCGTGTACCGGTCTAAAGAAGCTGGGCACCAGCATAGGATTCTTGCCAAAGAGTTTCTGCATCAGTTCTTCACCGATTCGACGGTCCTTGTGTTTACCCAACAGCAAGGACGGACGGACCAGGGTCAGTGTTTCGAAGTTCATCATGGTCAGACCGTCTTCCAGCATACCCTTCAGTCGATTATAGAAGAAGGGGGAATGGGAATCTGCCCCCATGGCACTAACGCAAAGGAAGTTCTTGACCCCCGCCCTTTTGGCGATGGCCGCACAGGTCAAGGGCAAACGGGTATCGATACGTTCCTGTTCCGCCTTGGATCCCGCCTGTTTGATGGTCGTCCCCAGACAGCAGATTACGGCTTCACAGCCTAAAAATCCGGCGAGTAATTTCTTATTTCCTTCACCGTCTGCGGCAAGTTTCCCGAAGTCCACCACCTCAAAATCCAATTTTGACGCACCCTGTAAAATACCCATGGACGTAAGGTCAGGCGCGCCATCTGTTCCAGGTATCGTACGTACAGGGCAATAAACCCGTACAACCTGGTCTAGGCGGGACAGAAGTTTGACCACATTTTTACCAATAAGGCCTGTAGATCCAAGAACTGCAACTTTCATGGCTATAAAATAAAAAAGCTAGTTGTGATTTATCCAACAAAAAACCCTTTTATAATCCCCTATGCCTTTATATAATCCCCATTTTTTTCTAAACTTCATGTAAGAAAATTTTAACCACAAACCCATAGGGATGTCTTATGGCAAAAGCAACTAAGAAAGTAGAAGCCCCCGTGCTCGGCACCGATGCGGAATCCTTCCGTAAGGCCTTTACCGACCACATTCATCACACCTTGGCCCGTAACAGCGTTACTGTTACCGACCACGAAAAGTTCCTGGCAGTGGCATACGCCGTCCGTGACCGTCTGGTAGACCGCTGGATCAAGACCCAGGAAACCTACTACGAAAAGGACGTGAAGCGCGTCTACTATCTGTCTCTGGAATTTTTGATCGGCCGTACCCTCGGCAACTCCGTTCTGAACCTGGACGTCGAAGGTGCTGTGACCGAAGCTCTCGATGAACTGGGCATGAGCCTGGAAGACCTCCGCGAACAGGAAGTGGACGCAGGTCTCGGTAACGGCGGTCTCGGCCGTCTCGCCGCTTGCTTCCTGGATTCCATGGCAACTCTCGAACTCCCCGCCACCGGTATGGGCATCCGTTATGAATACGGCATGTTCAGCCAGAAGATCGTGAACGGCGAACAGGAAGAACAGCCGGATAACTGGCTGCGTCTCCCCAACCCGTGGGAAATCGCTCGCCCGGCTAACGCAATCAAGGTTCCTTTCTACGGCTACGTCGTTAGCTGGATGGACGAAAAGGGCAAGCTCCGCAACCGTTGGGAAACCAAGGACTACGTCCTGGCCCTCCCCTACGATACTCCGATTCCGGGTTACAAGAACAACACCGTGAACAACCTGCGCCTCTGGAGCGCCAAGTCCACCGACGACTTCGGCCTCTCCTACTTCAACAACGGTGACTACATCGCCGCTGTGCAGGACATGGAACTTTCCGAAACCATTTCCAAGGTTCTCTACCCGAATGACTCCTCCATGAACGGTAAGGAACTGCGCCTCAAGCAGCAGTACTTCCTCTGCTCCGCTTCTCTGCAGGACATCATCAAGCGCTTCAAGAAGCTCCACAACAACGACTGGAAGATGTTCCCCGAAAAGGTGGCTATCCAGCTGAACGACACCCATCCGGCAATCTCCATCGCCGAAATGATGCGCATCCTCCTGGACGAAGAAAACCTGGAATGGGATGAAGCATGGGAAATCGTCACCAAGACTTTCGCATACACCAACCACACCTTGATGCCGGAAGCTCTGGAAAAGTGGCCCGTCAGCCTCTTCGAAAAGCTGCTCCCCCGTCATCTCCAGATTATCTTCGAAATCAACGCCCGCTTCCTGCGCATGGTTTCCCTCAAGTGGCCCGGCGACAACGCACGTCTCGGCCGCATGAGCCTCATCGAAGAAGGTGGCTGCAAGATGATCCGCATGGCATACCTCTCCATCGTAGGTTCCTACGCTGTGAACGGTGTGGCCGCTCTGCACTCCGACCTTCTCAAGACCACCCTGTTCAAGGACTTCTACGAACTGTGGCCTGAAAAGTTCAACAACAAGACTAACGGCGTTACTCCTCGCCGCTGGGTCCGCAAGGCTAACCCGGCTATGTCTGACCTCATCACCTCCAAGATCGGTGACTCCTGGGTTAAGGACCTGGACGATCTGCGCAAGCTGGAAAAGCTGGCCAAGGACGCCAAGTTCCAGAAGGCCTTCATGGACGTGAAGAAGCAGAACAAGGAACGCCTGGCCAAGTACCTGAAGGAAGCACAGGGTGTCGAGCTGGATACCAACATGTTCTTCGACGTCCAGGTCAAGCGTATTCACGAATACAAGCGCCAGCTGTTGAACATCCTCCACGCTATCCACCTGTACATCCAGATCAAGGACGGCAAGGAAATCATGCCGCGTACCATCATGATCGGTGGTAAGTCCGCTCCGGGTTACTGGATGGCTAAGCAGATCATCCGTCTTGCAAACGCTGTCGCAGCAATCATCGATGCTGATCCGGCATGTAAGGGCAAGCTGAAGATGGTCTTCCTGGAAAACTACCGCGTTTCCTTCGCAGAAAAGATCATCCCGGCAGCAGACCTGTCCGAACAGATCTCCACTGCAGGTACCGAAGCTTCTGGTACCGGTAACATGAAGTTCGCCCTCAACGGCGCTCTCACCATCGGTACTCTCGATGGCGCTAACGTCGAAATGAAGGAAGAAGTCGGCGACGAAAACATCTTCATCTTCGGTCTCACCGTTGAAGAAGTGACCGACCTTCTCGCTAAGGGCTACCGTCCTCGCGACTTCTACGAATCCGACGACGATCTCCGTCGCGTGATCGACCTGATCGGCTCTGGCTTCTTCAGCCCGGATCGTCCGGACCTGTTCAAGCACATTGCAGACAAGCTCCTGACCCACGACCCGTACATGCTCTGCGCAGACTTCCGTAGCTACGTCGACATGCAGAAGAAGGTCGCAGAAGCTTACCAGGACAAGAAGCACTGGGCAGAAATGGCTATCCTGAACGTGGCTCGCATGGGCAAGTTCAGCTCTGACCGTACCATCGACCAGTACGCTAAGGAAATCTGGAACGCCAAGGCTTGCAGCATCAAGCTGTAATTAGCGTAGAGGATAAAGTTTAAAGGTTAAAGATATTTCTTTACACTTTAAACTTTCCGCTTTAAGCTAAAAAAGTCCGCGGTTTTGCCGCGGGCTTTTTTCGTATTTGCTCCGCGGACTTTTCGGACATATTGCCTCATCGTCATTTTGACATATATCACACTGGAATAGTCCAAAAACGTTATTCTTATTACATAATTTCAAAACGGTTTAACATTTTTTACATTTTTCGCTGTGATTCTATTCACATCAATAAAAGTTTTGTTATTTTCAAAATATGACTAAGGAATACCTTAAGGAGTTTGAGCTCACCGCCAATGCCTTTACGTTGAAGGCCATTGGTTTTACGGCTGCGCTGTTCGGCGTGGTCTGGGTTCTAAATCTCCTGAGCATATTCATCGTGGAGCAGTCCATTATGAATATCGGCTTCTTCGGAAGCATCCTTATCAATGCCATCACATTTAGCGTGGCCCGCGTTCTCGGCTTGGGCGATAGCCGCACCAAGTACGTAGCCCTATTCTTTGCCACGGTCAGTTTCCAGTTCATCGCTGTCATGCTGACTTACCACGCGTTGCTGATTACCATATTCCCGATTCTCCTATCGGTGCAGTACCGCAGCAAGAAGGTGATCCGGTTCGCCTACATCCTGACTTTAATCGGCCACATTGTCAACGTATATGGCGGCTACTATTTCGGCCTGTGCAACGGCAACATGCTGCTGTTCACCGCCAACACCACCGAATATTATATTCAGCAGATTGTAGCGGGAACCTTCGGACCCAATGATCCGGGCATGCCCATCAACCTCGCCCTGTTCGTATTCTTCATCGTGCCCCAGTGGTTCATATTGATTTCGTTCCTGCCGGTCCTGTTCCACATCTCCAAGCAGATTGAATCCCGCACCCAGCGCGAAATGGCCTTAGGCCAGAAAACCGACATCGACTTCATGACAGGCGTCTTCAACCGAATCTGCTTCGACCGCCTCACCAAGGAATTCTACCCCACCCTCAAGAGCATTTCCGTAATCGTCTGGGACATCAACGATCTCAAGCGGATCAACGATCTCCACGGGCAAAGCGTTGGCGACACGCTGGTAGCCATGACCGCTGATTCCATCAAGATTCTGCAGACTCCCACACAGCGCCTATTCCGTTACGGCGGCGACCGCTTTATCCTTATTATTGAAAATTCCACCAAGGGCGACATCAACAGGGCCCTTCTAAAGTGGAACGTCAAGGTGGATCAGCTGAACAGCGGTTCTTCAATCAAGATTTCTGCAGCGGTGGGCTACTCCCAGGGCAAGGGCGACGACCTGGAATATCTGATCAAGGACGCCAGCCACATGATGTACAACCACAAGAGCACTACCAAGATGCAAGCCATTTAATGGTGGACGTCTGATAGGGAATGCAAACTTTTAAACCCCGCCAAGGCGGGGCCTTTTTTATAGTTAGACGAAATTCATCTAAGACGCCAATAATTCATCCCTTAATCGCCGAAGCCTCTCCAGTGGCAAGAATTACGGCATTGGCGGCATTCAACAAGGCGCGATTTCCCCACTCACCGCAAGCCCCCGCCAACAATTTCAAAAAGAACCGATGTTCGTTATCCAGCGAATCGGGAATGTGGGCCACATCTCCAGAAGACGTATAATGAACAAGGCTCACAGAATAGTCAAAACCGGGATCGTCCCCATTACGACCAAATTCAGCAGAAATGGTCCGGGCATCATGTTCACTATCGCGGTCGGCCATAAACTCCGCCTCAACGCCGGCAAACTCACCAGACACCACCTTGAGGCTCATACGGATGCGGTCACCACAGGCGCATCCACGGCCGTCATCGACCATCACCACGTCTCTAGCGTCAAACAGATTCAGGAACAGGCTGACGTCATGAACCAGCAGGTCCAACGCCACATCCACATCACGACACCGGGGGCTGTAACCATGTTCGCGACGGAATTCCAGCTTGACCTTCAGAGGAGCAGGTCCAGAAGCGGCCTTTTTCAGGTCCACCAGCAGGTGCTTACGGAAGTTCAGGAAAATAGGGTTATAGCACTCGGACTGGGCCACAAAAAGAAGAGTCTCGTTCTCTTGGGCCAACTTCACGAGTTCTCGGGCCTGGTCAGCAGAAACAGCCAACGGTTTTTCTACCAGCACGGGGATCCGACGTTCCAGAAAGAACCTGGCATATTCGTAATGGGTCGACGCAGGGGACGCCACCACCGCAAAATCCGGGCGGGTCCACTTTTCCTGCTTCAAGATTTCAGCAGCATCCATATCCAGAGTTTCCGTAAAACGGACTCCGTTTTCTTCGAAGCGGGAACGATGACGCTTGCCCATCGTGCCGCAACCAATCAATATGGCGGTGCGCTCATTCATAATCAAACCATATTTAACAACTTTGTCGTTTTGGCGACTTTCAATTAAGTCATCTTATAGTATTTTTTCGGCGTGAATCCCGAAGTACTCCTAGAACTTGCCAACACCACCATGCCGTTTGGCCGCTATCAAGGCGTAAGGCTTATCGACTTACCCGAACCCTATGTAGTGTGGTACCATTCCAAAGGTTTCCCAAACGGTCACCTGGGAGAATTACTGGGACTGCTGTACGAAATCAAGGTCAACGGTCTAGAACCGCTATTGGAACCTCTAAAGCAGCCTCTTGTACCAAAGGCCACAAAAGTCGCCCGAGTCATCATGAACAACCCCACGTCTGCCGCCCTGGAAAAGGCAAGACAACTCCGCCAGGAAAATTCTCCCGACTCCATGGACCCGCAGTTGGCAAAGGCATTGGCCGCCCTCAAGGAATCCATACGCTAGCCTTATTGCAGGGAATCTCCGCAGTTTTTATATTTGGGAAAAATCAAGAGAGTTTCAAATGGCCGCAGAAATCAAGAAGACAAATGTCGCACGCATCCTGGACAAGCAGAAAATTTCCTACGAACTGATTCCCTATGTGGTGGACGAAAATGACCTGGGCGCACAGCATGTAGCCGACTCCCTGGGCGAAGACATCAACCAGGTTTTCAAGACCATCCTTGTTCATGGCGACAAGATCGGTTACCTCATGTGTGTGGTGCCGGGCAATCTCGAAGTTGACCTGAAGGGTGCCGCCAAGGTTAGCGGCAACAAGAAAATCGAAACCGTTCCCCTGAAAGATTTGACTCCGCTGACAGGCTATATCCGTGGCGGTTGCAGCCCCCTTGGCCTGAAGAAGAACTTCCCTATTTTTATGCACGAGACCTGCAACAACTTCCCCTACATTTACGTGAGCGCCGGTGAACGTGGACAGCAGCTGAAGATCGCCCCCGCCGACCTGATCAAGGCCTGCCGCGCCACCGTGGGCAGCATCGCCCGCGTTCCGCCCGAAGCCCCCCAGGACTAGTTAGACAGCCCTTTCCGAGGCCCCCAAAACAAAACGTTTTTATACAGCGAAAAAGCCACTCCCGAAGTGAGTGGCTTAATTCTTTTCCGTTAGACGTTTCAGATTACTTAACCGTAACACCCTTGACCACAGCGCCCTGCTTTACCAGGTAGACGCCTGCATGGAAACGAGCCTTGTGTGCAGCCTTGAGACCGGCAGCCATCAGGCGAACCTGATGAATAGATTCGATATCGGAAGCGCTGGATTCCGGATTCAGAGCAGAGTCGCTGGATTCAATAACTTCTTACTCTTGCAGCGACTTTGACATCTAAAAAAGGTTTAACGCCGTACATTACAAATAGCCGTAAGTTTTTCGCTTACGAATAATGAAGATAGCCGCCATAATAATGGTGGCTATTTCTGCACCCCAAATAGCAAACCAAATACCGTCAATTCCGAAAAGGAGCGGCAGCAACAGCACCGACACCAATTCAAAAACAATGGAACGGCTAGTGGAAATGGTGGCAGAAATTAGGCCATTGTTCAGAGCGGTAAATAAAGATGACGCAAAGATGTTAAAGCCAGAAAGAAGGAAACAGAAACTGATAATGCGGAAGGCATAGACCGTCATATTATAGAGATCTACGTCGTAGCCTACAAAAACTTTCGAAAGCAGGGACGCGGAAGCCTCCGCCAAGCCAAACATGGCAAGACCAGAGACACCAATAATCACAAAGCAGCGTTTGAACAGGTTTTTCAATTCGTCCTTGTTGCGGGCACCGAAATGGTACGAAATGACGGGAGCGATTCCATTACTGAAGCCGATGAACAGCGCAAAGAATACGAAGGTGATGTACATGATGACACTAAAAGCAGCCACACCGTTTTCGCCTGCGAAACGCAACAGCTGATAATCATAAAGCAAAGTCACGATGGAAGAGGAAATCCCGGACAGCAATTCGGAACTTCCATTGAAAGTCGCCTTGATCAAAGCGTGAGGCATCCAACGAGTTTTACCCAGGCGCAAAGTGCTGGAATTCTTGCGGGCGAAATAGACCAGAGGAATAATGCCACCTATGAGGAAACCCACATCCGTAGCCACAGAAGCGCCAAACAAGCCCCAGCCCAGGATGCCCACCAAAAGCCAGTCCAGGAACATGTTGGCAACGCCGGCACCAAGAGTCACATAAAAACACAACTGCGGTTTTTCCGCCGTAATGAACAAGGTCTGGAACATCATCTGCATAATGAAAGGCACAAGTCCCAGTAGAACTATATGACCGTACAAAATACAGTCTGACAACAGGCCGCCTTCGGCTCCCAACATCTTCATCAAAGGTTCCATCAAGAACCAAGTGATAACCGTCAGAAGTACGCCCAGCCCCATGGCCGCATACACAATCAGTGAGAAATATTCATTGGCACGTTTCAAGCGACCGCGACCTTGGGCAGCCGCAATCAAGGCACTACCGCCAATACCGAACATCAGGCCCAGGGTTCCTAGGATCATAATCACGGGCCAGGCCATGTTCACCGCCGCCAGGGACTGTGCCCCCGCATAGTTGGAAACGAAGTAGCCGTCCACAACGCTATAGATGGACGTGAACACCATGGCTGCGATAGAGGGCAGGGTAAACCGCAGAAGCCTAGAATAATTGAAATGGTCAGAAAGTTGGATGGGCATGACTACCTATTAAACAGCAAACTGATCAAGAATAGTTCCCACATAGGTCTGGTAAGGAATGCCAAGGGCGGCGGCCTTTTTCTTCAAACCTTCTACGGTCTTGATTTTCAAACGGAAGGAATAAACTTTCTTTTGCTGTTTTTCATATTCTCTTATAGCCTTGCGTGCACGTTCCAAAGCTTGGTCAACGGACTCGCCAGGTTCGCCAGCAGGGATTACAATACCTTCGCCCACCCCCACTTCGTTTTCTATCTCTTCCAATTCTTCCTTAGTATGCCAATCCTCTACCAAGGTAAAATCGTCATTTATCCTTCTAATCACTTTCAATTTCCGACGCATGAGCTCTCCTTACTGTTACCATAGTATACAAATCACTTTCGGTAACCACAGTCCACCATTTTCCATCAACAAAGCCCGTCATCAAATAACGATTCTGTCGTTGAGGCGATGGTTTCAACCAGTATCGTCCTTTCAAAAGCTGCCCCAGCATTTCTACTGTGAAGCCTCTTTTTTTCATCTGATCGGCCGCATGGTCCGTAATATTCACACACGCCCCCGATCAGAATTTAATATACAAAACGTATTACACTTTGTAAATACACTCATTTTCACAGGTCATTTTTTGTCCGCATAAAAAAAGACCACCTCCGCCACAAGGCAGGAAAGTGATCTAATAAACTATGTTGCATTCGCTAATGCAAGCGAGAATATACAAAAGTTCAATGAGAACTCGACACAAAAGAGATTAAATTTTGAATTATGCAACTGGCAAACGTTCAACGCTACTTTTTTGCACTCCTGTTGGCAAGCGCTAACTTTTTCGCGTGTTCATCAGACAGTCCAGCAGGTACTGACAACAATGCTCCCGAATCAAGTTCCGTGAGTGGCGTTCTGGAAAGTTCCGCAGATGTAGCGCAGGTAAGCTCCGGTGACGCAACGCCGGCAAGTTCTGCCGTGGAGAATCCGTTAAGTTCCGCCGCGGTACCTTCTAGCAGTTCCCAGAATGTCATTCCGAGCGTAGTCGAGGAATCTAGTAGCAGCAACGAGTCTATTTCTAGTAGCTCTGTTGCAGACGTTGCGCAGTCAAGTTCCGCAGACGACCCTGCCAGCAGCGAATCCGCAGGACTCCCCACAGACACCCCCGCCGACCCCACAGCCTTCTGGTCCGACGAATTTAACGGCACCGCCCTGGACCTTACCAAATGGACCTACGAAACAGGAAATTCCGGCTGGGGCAATAACGAACTCCAATACTACACCGACCGTACCGAAAACACCTACGTGAAGGACGGCATCCTCCACATTGCCGCCAAGAAGGAAGACTTCGAAACCGCCAAGTACACTTCCGCCCGAATCATTACCAAGGGCAAGTTCGAATTTACCTACGGCACCATCGAGGCCCGCATCGCCCTGCCCTCCGGCAAGGGAATCTGGCCCGCCTTCTGGATGCTAGGCAAGAACATTGATCAGGTCAGCTGGCCCACCTGCGGCGAAATCGACATTATTGAAGCCGTCAACGACGAAAGCGTAGTCTATGGCACCCACCACTGGGCCCACGAAGGTCAACACGCCGAATACGGCAACAACACCAAGGAATACTACGGTACCTCCTACCCCATGGACATCACCCAGTTCCACAACTACAAAATGACCTGGGACAAGAGCGCCATCACCATGTACGTGGACGATTTCAAGTACCAGGAAATCGGGATTGAGGACGCCGCCGGCGAAATGGGAACCTTCCACAAGGACTTTTTCTTCATCCTAAACGTGGCTGTTGGCGGTACCTGGCCGGGCTTCGAAATCGACGACTCTCAATTCCCCAACGAAATGCTGGTGGACTACATTAGAGTGTATAAAAAATAATTTTTTTGACCCCCTTGTTTTCCTACCTTTTTATTGGTAGTTTTATACATGTCCAATCGACGGTCCAGGATGGCAACCTGACTCCGCCAAGTTCAGGGCCTAGGTCATGTTGACCAGGGCGTTCGACAGAGGCAAAGATGGACATCAAAATCCTGCCGCAGCCTAACGATGTAACCTGCGGCCCCACGAGCCTTCATGCGGTTTATGCTCATCTTGGCTTAAACGTTCCCCTCCACCAACTCATCTCAGAAATTGAATCTCTTGAAGAAGGCGGCACCCTCGGGGTGTTCTTGGGCATAGACGCTTTAAAAAGAGGATTCAAAGCCACCATCTACTCTTACAATCTCAAGATTTTCGATCCCAGCTGGAGCAACTTGAAAATGCCGGAACTGCGCGAAAGACTTTGCGCGCTGCACAAGGCCAAACACGCCCCCAAGCTGAAGAAGGCCATCGAAGCCTACATCCGCTTCATTGACCTTGGAGGAACCATCGCAACCGCCGATTTGCGGGCTAGCATGTTCGAGAAATTCTTTAAGAAGGGCACCCCTGTCCTTTGCGGTCTCTCGGCCACCTATCTCTACAGATGCAAGCGGGAATACACCGACGAAAACGATCGTTCCGTCTCTGACGATATCAAGGGTGACCCCTGCGGACACTTCGTGGTACTCTACGGCCTAGACGAAAAGAAAAACTTTCTGGTGGCAGACCCGGATTGCACAAATCCCCTTTGCAAAGGACCTTACTACAAGGTGGATAAGTTCAGATTGATCCACAGCATTTTACTTGGCGTCATGACCTACGACGGCAACGTTCTTGTAGTAGAAAAGAAGTAGGGAAAAACTTCAACAGAAGACAATCATGAAAAAAATCATCGTGGTGAATAACCCGAAGAACTGGAAACTGAACGTTCCAGGAATTGAAATCGTATCCGCACAGGATTACCTGATCTCCCACAAATACACCGGCGAAAAGAATACCCGCGTATTCAACCTCTGCCGCGATTACAGTTACCAGAGCAAGGGCTACTACGTATCCCTTTTGGCAGAAGCCCGCGGACACAAGGTAATTCCTTGCGTCAAGAACATTCGCGACTTCAAGACCACTGCGGTCATCAAGCATATCTCCGACGAAATCGACAACCTGATTCAAAAAAGTCTTCACAAGCTGACCGGCACGGAATTCGTACTGAGCATTTATTTCGGTCAGAATGTCAGCCCCCAATATCTGGAACTTTCCCAGGAACTTTACCGCCTTTTCCAGGCGCCCTTGCTTCGTGCAAAGTTCATTTTCAAGCAGAAATGGTTTATCCAGAGTATCCGTCCCATTTGCGTCGACGAAATTCCCGAAACCCATATGGAAATGGTGAACAAGTTCGCCCAGGAATACTTCGAAAAGAACCGCTACGTGGCAAGCAAGGAAGAGGATTACCTTTACGACCTGGCCATCCTCACCAACCCTGAAGAAAAGGAGCCTCCCAGCAATGCACAGGCCATCCAGAATTTCATCAAGGCTGCCGAAGAAACAGGTTTCCGCGTAGAACTGATTACCAAGAAGGACTACGCCCGAGTAGGCGAATTTGACGCCTTGTTCATCCGCGAAACTACAAACGTCAATCATTACACTTACAGTTTCGCCCGCCGCGCCCAATCTCTGGGCATTGCCGTCATCGACGATCCGGACAGTATCCTCCGCTGTTCCAACAAGGTCTACCTGCAGGAACTGATGCAGGCCGCCAAAATCCATACCCCCAGAACCATCATCGCCCATTCCGAAAACCGCCATACTTTGGCCAAGGAAATCGGGTTCCCTATGGTGCTCAAGTCCCCGGATTCCAGTTTCTCCTTAGGCGTCAAGAAAGTCTCCAACAAGGAAGAACTGGAAAAGACTCTGGACCAGATGTTCGAACATAGCGACCTGCTTATCGCCCAGGAATTCACCCCCACGGAATTTGACTGGCGCATTGGCGTTCTGGACGGAAAGCCCCTATACGCTTGCAAGTACTATATGGCCAAGGACCATTGGCAGATTTACAACTGGGCCAGCGAAGACAAGGACGAAATCTGCGGCATGTTCGATTGCCTCCCCATCGAAAGCGTGCCCCATGGCGTTGTGAAAACCGCCCTAAAGATTTGCAGCATGATCGGAAACGGATTGTACGGCGTAGATCTTAAGGAATGGAACGGCCACCCCATCGTGGTGGAAGTCAATGACAACCCCAGCATTGACGCCGGCATCGAAGACCAAGTGGGTAAAAAGAAAATCTATTCAGCCATTATGCGATCTTTGCGTCACCGAATTGAAGACCGCCTGAATGCAGCACAACAAAAGATCCTTCAACATGAAAGAGAGTTTTACCTGTAGGAATAAGGGTGCACTGAATACGTCATCCTGAATGGAGCGCAGCGAAATGAAGGATCCAGTGAAATGCTTTATGGATTCTTCGGCATTGCGCTCAGAATGACGAGTGGAGAATAATTATGAACGCATACAAACTTTGGCAAAAATACGGCATCGAGATGGAATACATGATCGTTGACCGTGACAATCTCAATGTTCTCCCTCGTGCTGATGTGCCCCTGGGTCATGACAAGAACGGCGAACAACTTTCCGACGTGGAGCACGGCCCCATTGGCCTTTCCAACGAACTGGTTAGCCATGTTCTGGAACTGAAATGCGCCGAACCGGTGGACCACCTAAAGAATCTGGGAGCCACCTTCCACAAGGAAATTCTCCTTGCCAACGAAAAGCTGAAATCCATAAACGCCATGCTCCTGCCTAGCGCAGCCCACCCCTTTATGGATCCGGCAGAAATGCAGTTGTGGCCCTATGACTGCAACGAAATCTACGAGACCTATGACCGCATTTTCAACTGCAAGGGTCACGGCTGGGCCAACCTGCAGAGCACCCACATCAACCTGAGCTTCAATGGTGACGAAGAATTTGGAAAACTGCACGCCGCTATTCGCGCGCTGTTGCCCCTGATTCCCGCCATCGCCGCCTCCAGCCCCTTCCTGGATGGAAAATACTGCGGTTTCCTGGATGGCCGTATTGAAACCTACCGCCACAATCAGGATAGAGTCCCTAGCATTGCAGGGCTCGTGATTCCGGAAGCCGTCTTTACCTACGAAGACTATAACAAGCAGATTTTCGAGAAGGTAAAGAAGGACATCGCCCCCCACGATCCGGAACACCTGCTGAACCATTTCTTCCTAAACAGTCGCGGAGCCATCGCCCGCTTTGACCGCGGTGCGGTGGAAATCCGCCTGGTGGATATTCAGGAATGCCCCGATGCAGACATCGCCATCGCCGAATGGGAAGTGGCAGTCTTGAAGGGCCTTACTGAAGGCGCCTTCAACGGCATCGATTCCAGCAGCGCCCTGAAACGCGTAAAAGCTTTGGAAACGGAGGCCTTGGCAAAGATCCTGATGGACACCACCCGCTTTGCAGAAAAGACCATCATCCGCGACAGAAACTTCCTGATTACCTTCGGCATTGAAGCTAGCGAAATCACTGCCGGCGAACTGATCAAGAAAATCACATCAAAGGTCCAGTCCAAGATTTCCGCACACTCACAGGAACTGCTCCTCAAGATGTTCAAGCGCGGAACACTTGCAAGCGCCTTGGTAAAAAATGTAGGCACCAATCCCGGCCGCGATGACTTTGTTTGCGAATATGGTCGCCTTGCCCGTTGCCTTGCAGAAAACACCCTCTACGGAGTTGAAGAGTAATCCCTCAATATGCGCAAAAGCGCGAGACATCTATGTTCAACGATTTCAAACTACTCCTCTCCTGCGAACATGCCCATAACGCTGTTCCCGCCTTCGCCAGGAACCTGAACATTCCCTGCGAAATTTTGGAATCTCATCGGGGTTACGACTATGGTGTTTATGACATCTATAAACGTCTTGTCAAACAGGAAAAGCCCGATTTCTACTGCGCTGGAAAATACAGCAGACTTTTTATCGACCTGAATCGAAGCCTATGGAACCATAGCGTGTTCAGCGAATTCTGGGATTCCATCAAGGACAATCAGGGGGACGCAAAATATTTCGCCCTAAGAAAGAGAGCCTTCGCCTACTATCTGGGTTACCGCAATGCCGTAGAAGAATACGTCAGCACCACCGCAGCAACAACACCCGTTCTACATCTGGCGATCCACAGTTTTACGCCGGTACTGAACGGCAAGGAAAGGGACGCCGACATCGGCATTCTCTTTGACCCGAGCCGTCCCCAAGAAAACATGATTGCAAACGTAATCATCAGCGAAATTCACGCTAGGGCCCCGGAACTGAAAGTTCGTAAAAACTTTCCCTACCAAGGAAAAACCGACGGACTGTGCACCACCCTTCGCAAGCTGACACCCCATTACGCAGGCTTTGAGATAGAGTTCAATCAGAAACTGTTTGGGTGAGTTGCTAATTCTCCTCAATACAGCCCCCAAAAAGTAGAATTGTCCAAAGACAACGGTTTTTGAACGCTTCCTAGACTTTTTCATCGTATTTTTCCTGAAAAACATTAGATTTACAGCTGGTGTTAAAAAGGGATTGTTTGTATGAAAAATTTTCTAAGCTCAGCTCTGATTTTGTCCTTCGGGATCTCCGCAGCATCTGCCGCTGAACCTCTGTTGGCATTCCCCTCTGCCGAGGGATTTGGCCGCTTCACTTTGGGCGTTCGCGCCGCCAGCGCTCCTGAAGTTTATCACGTCACCAACTTAGACGACTCCGGCACAGGCTCCTTGAGAGACGCCGTCAGTAAAGACGGACGTATTGTGGTCTTCGACGTCAGTGGCATTATCAAGCTGAAGAGTACCTTGGTTTTCAAGGGCAACTCCATCATTGCCGGGCAAACGGCCCCAGGGGATGGCGTTGTGGTTTACGGCGATCGCGTTTCCTTTTCTGGCGCCAAGAACTTGATTATTCGCCACATGCGTTTCCGCATGGGTAAAAGTGCGCCTAGCGGCAAGAAGGATGCCGCCGGTGTGGCTAACGGCACCGATATGATTTTTGACCATCTGTCCATTAGCTGGGGCCGCGATGAAACCTTCTCCATTAGCTGGGACAACAAGGGTAGCAAACCCGCAAACATTACCATCCAGAATTCCATTATCGGCCAAGGACTGCACGACCATTCCTGCGGAGGCCTGATACAAACTGATGGCGGTGTAACCTTATTCCGCAATTTGTACATTGATAACAAGACTCGTAACCCGAAGGTGAAGGGTCTGAACCAGTTTGTAAACAACGTGGTTTATAACTGGGGCGGAGGCGGCGGCTACATTATGGGTGATTCCGAAGGGAACTCCTGGGCCGCAGTAGAAGACAACTACTTTATTGGCGGCCCCAATTCCAGCGGCACATCCGCCTTTACCCGCGGCACACAAACGTTCCAGATTTACCAGAAGGGCAACTATATCGACGCCGATGGAAATGGACAGCTGGGCGGATCCCTGGCGACCACAGAATCCGACGGATCTTTCTACGGGTCTAAAACGGTAGCATCGCACGATAGTTTCGAAAACTTGCCCGTAGCCTTTGCAGCCATCACCCAGCAGACATCCGCCAAGGAAGCCTACAATTACATCGTAAAAGAAGTAGGCGCCTCTTACCCCGCACGCGATGACGTTGACAAATACATGATTGACGAATTGACTTCTCTGGGGAAAAAGGGTGCTATCATTTCTGACGAAGCAAGCTTAAGCCTCGCCAATGTGGTTGGCAACTTTAAAGACGGCACCAAGACCGACACAGACAAAGATGGCATTCCCGATGAATGGGAAGAGAAAATGGGTTTGAATAAGAACGATCCCAGCGACGCCTTGAAAAAGGACGCATCTGGCTACCTGAATATGGAAATCTACCTGAACGGATTAGTGGACGGATACACAAAACCCGTTGAGGATGACTCCACCAAGGTCCCCGATATTGAAACGCCCGCGGATAGTACCGAAATAGGGGAAATTCCTGCTGACAGTTCTGAAGTAGAAAAGAATCCTGCAGATAGTACGGACCCCACTGCAATAGCAAAGGATATGCAAATCGCCCCAAAGAGCGGCATGGCCACCGTCCACGTTTTCAATCCCATGGGACAAAGAATCGCCATCCGCCAAGTCTATATAGAAGAAGGCAAAAAGATTTCAATCCCAGGAACGCCTCGAAACAGCATCTACGTGGTGAAGTAATCTGAACTTCAGAACACGAAAGAAGAATCCCAAATTTTGGGATTCTTTTTCGCATTGGATAGTTCCCTGGATTTTCTATTCAGGACTTTAGCAACACTATCGTCAGTCACATTGTAATCCTTGCGCCATTTTTCAAGTTCCTCAAGAAACGACTTTTCATGTTCGTTCTTCACACCCCCTCCTTCACAAGAATTTCTAGAAACTCTCGAGGAGTTACAACAAAAGAAACTCCTGGAAAATGTTTGGTATTCCCCATTACAAGCGACGCATCCTTGTCACGGCAAGCAAGAGCAACATCATAGAACACAATGTCCTTGGGATCGGGAAGTACAACTCCGCTTTCTGGAGCATCAACGTTTATACAAAGGCTTTTGATATTTTCCAAAGTTTCGCAAACCGCTTTTTCGTCAAGCTCAAACTTAGGTCTAGAAAGGACTTCTTTGTATTCCGCAAGAATAGCGTCATTAACAAGCAATTGCACTTTCCCAGCAAAAAGTTCGTGCATCACCAACATTACAGGAGACAAAGGATTCTTCGTCAACAAAGATGACACAATGACATTAGTGTCAATAACAGCGTACACCACGAGCTCCTCCGCCGTTGTTACTTTCCCGCGCGGTAGGCTGAAATTTCTGCTTCGATTTCTTCTTCACTCATTCCTGCGGCAGGGCCTTGCTGGGCCTGATTGCGCAACTCCATAAACGCATTCCAACCTTTATTGGCAGAGTAAGTAGCGCGAGGTTCGCGAACTTCAAAGGGAATCGCCTTTTCAGCCACAGCTCGCTTTAAGAAAACGCGAATGGCCGTTGGAAGGTCCATCCCCATCTTGTCAAAAAGATCGGCAGCCTCGTTCTTGAGGTCTTCATCCATACGAATCTGTAGCACAGTAGTTGCCATAAACGCCTCGCATTACAAGTTCAATACATTACAAAAATATGCAAGGCGAGCGAAGCACCCAAATGTTCACATTTGGGTATTTCCGAGCCGAAGCAATTTTATCAAAATATAATACAAACCATTACACAAAGCAAGGTTTGTGTATTTTCAATCATCCGTTCTGACATTGATTATTGTGGAAATATCAAATTTAACTTGAAATTTCCACAATGTATTAGTTATATTCTAGGCATGGTTTCTAGAAAAATTGAAGAAAAAATCCTTTCTGAAGGAATAAAGTACCCTGTCATAACGATTGTCGGGCCAAGGCAATCCGGCAAAACTACTTTGGCAAAAAAACTGTTTCCTAATTACAAGTATGTAAACTTGGAACAACGAGATTTGAGAGATTTTGCCCACAGAGACCCCAAGGGATTCCTGGCATCCCATAAGCCGCCCATTATCCTTGACGAAATCCAGAATTGCCCGGAATTGCTGAGCCAGGTACAGGTGGAAGTTGACCGCACCGGGCTGGATGCTCAATTTGTAATCACTGGTAGCCAGCAACTTTTATTGAGCCAAGCGATATCCCAGAGCCTCGCCGGACGAACAAGTATCTTCACATTGTTGCCTTATTCCATTTCCGAAATTTCAAATTACAACAAAGATTTTTCTCGAGGTGAATTCATTTTAAATGGAGGCATGCCTCGCCTCTACGAGAAAAATCTTGAAGCGGAAAGTTACTATCGCGACTACATCCAAACATACATTGAACGAGATGTCCGAACCTTAATTAATGTCAAGGATCTTCGCAAGTTTGAGCTGTTTCTCACATTACTGGCAGGCAGAGTTGGGCAAATAATCAATTACTCCAGCTTGGCAGGCGATGTCGGCGTAAGTTCTACAACTCTCAAGGAATGGCTTTCCGTTTTGGTAGCAAGCCACATTGTATTTACATTGCAGCCGTGGTTTGGCAATGTTACCAAGCGCTTGACAAAATCGCCAAAGGTATTCTTTGTAGATACGGGTATTCCGTGCTCGCTGCTCTCCCTGACAAATGCAGAGCGTGTTGAAAAAGATGGCTTGTTCGGCAACCTGTTTGAAAACATGGTTATACTCGAAGCCATGAAAGCTCGACTGAATGCTGGCAAAAAAACAGACCTTTACTTTTTACGAACAGAATCTGGCATTGAAATCGACTTGCTAGATGTTAGAGGCGGATCCGTCGTTCCGTACGAAATCAAAGCCAGCGATTCCATTGTGCCGGAATTTTTCAAGAACTTCACCAAAGCCGAAAGCTTTGTTCCAAATTTTGAAGGAAAACAAGGCGGCCTGATTTACTCCGGCGATGAAATGGATTCTTACATGGAGCGCAGAATTTTCAACTACAAGAAGTTGGATACTGTGTTTTAATTTTTGGTACGGAAATCGCTACAATTTCAAAAATTCCCAGTTAGGTTCTGCTATCCCCAAATTTTTGAAACCTTTTTGATATTAGGCAGTTCCTGAGATTTGTTATTTAAAACCTTAGAGACGCTATCGTCAGTTACATCTTTATCATTACGCCATTTTTCAACTTCTTCTAGAACCGAGTTCTGTTGCGCGTTCTTTTTCACAGGTACTCCTTTGCAAGAATTTCTAGAAATTCAACGACTTTAGAAGGGATTGAATTCTCTGAATTTTACTTGCCAGAACGATAGGCTGTAATTTCTGCTTCGATTTCTTCTTCACTCATCCCTGCAACTCCGTTAGCTTCGGCTTGAGCCTGCAAGGCTCACAAGGCAGCAATGCCCCTATTTGCGGAATAGGCAGCGCGGGGTTCGCGAACTTCAAAGGGAATCGCCTTTTCAGCCACAGCTCGCTTTAAGAAAACGCGAATTGCAGTGGGAAGGTCCATCCCCATCTTGTCAAAAAGATCCGCGGCCTCGTTCTTGAGGTCTTCATCCATACGAATCTGTAGCACAGTAGTTGCCATAAACGCCTCGCATTACAAGTTCAATACATTACAAAAATATGCAAGGCGAGCGAAGCACCCAAATGTTCACATTTGGGTATTTCCGAGCCGAAGCAATTTTATCAAAATATAATACAAACCATTACACAGAGCAAGGTTTATATTACCATAGCGCGTTAGGGATGGAAGTGGCGAAGCCATTCGGACTCGCAAAGCGAGGCTGAACGGACGGCGAGCCTTGCGAGCCGATAACGCGACAGCCCGGCCGCGGGCTGATGCCGCGGCAACGCCCAAAAGCCGTTTGCCACGACGCTCTCCAAATTCTATGTTTGGCCGCACCGTCAGATGTCGTATTTCTGCGGAACCGGGCAAGAACTGCCCAAAAAAGGAAATTATTATGTCTCAAATCAACCTCACCATGCCCGATGGCAGCGTACGTACCGTTGAATCTGGCACCACCGGCCTCGAAATCGCAAAGAGCATTTCTGAAGGCCTCGCACGCAAGGCTCTCGGCGTTAAGCTGGGCGACAAGGTCCTGGACCTTTCCCGCCCCCTGACCGAAGATGGCGCTTTCAAGATCATCACTCCAAACAATGACGATCCGGATTGCTTGATGCTCTTGCGCCACTCCTGCAGCCACGTGATGGCAGAAGCCATCTGCGACCTGTTCCCCGGCACCAAGCTGGCTTACGGTCCCGCAGTTGAAAAGGGTTTCTACTACGATTTGATGACACCCACTCCGCTTCAGCAGTCTGATTTCGAAAAGATCGAAAAGCGCATGAAGGAAATCATCAAGGAAGACCGCCCGTTCACTCGCGTGGTTGTTTCCGGTGAAGAAGGCCTGAAGCGCACCGCTGGCGACAAGTACAAGACCGACAACGCCGAACGCGCACTGACTCGCGAAGGCGCCGACGGCACCCTGAGTTTCTATGCTAACGGCGAACCGGGCAAGAACTGGGAAGACCTCTGTGCAGGTCCTCATGTCCCGAGCACTGGCAAGCTGAAGTCCTTCAAGCTGCTCTCCCTCGCAGGTGCATACTGGCACGGCGACCAGAACAGCGACCAGCTGACCCGAGTTTATGGCACCTGCTTTGCCGACAAGGAAGGCCTGGAAACTTATTTGAAGTTCCTTGAAGAAGCCGAAAAGCGCGACCACCGCCGCATCGGTAAGGAAATGGACCTCTACCACATCGAAGACCATTCTCCTGGCATGGTGTTCTGGCACCCCAACGGCACCAAGATGGTGAACGCCCTCAAGGACTACATCCGTGGTAAGATCGACCGTCGTGGCTACCTGGAAGTGATTACTCCGGAAATCGTGAACAAGACTTTGTGGATCAAGTCCGGTCACGCCGACAAGTACAACGAAAACATGTTCAAGACCATGGCTGGCGACGTTGAAATGGCTGTGAAGCCCATGAACTGCCCCTGCCATATCCAGATTTTCAACACCGGCCTCCGTAGCTGGCGTGACCTTCCGATGCGTCTTGCAGAATTCGGTAAGTGCCACCGTTACGAACCGGCCGGTACCATGCACGGTTTGATGCGTGTTCGCGGCTTTGTTCAGGATGACGCTCATATCTTCTGTACCGAAGAACAGATCGCATCCGAAGTGGCTGACTTCTGCGCTCTCGTGAAGGAAATCTACCACGACTTCGGTTTCGATTCCATCGTGGTGAAGTTCTCTACCCGTCCGGAACGCCGCGTGGGTTCTGACGAACTGTGGGACAAGGCAGAAGCAGCTCTTGAAGAAGCCACCAAGCTTGCAGGCCTCGACTACATCTTGAACCCGGGCGAAGGCGCCTTCTATGGCCCGAAGCTTGAATTCACCTTGAAGGACTCTCTCGGCCGTGATTGGCAGTGCGGAACCATCCAGGTGGACTTCAACCTGCCCCAGCGTCTCGGTGCTGAATATGTGGGTAAGGACAACCAGAAGCACATCCCCGTTATGCTGCACCGCGCAGCCGTGGGTTCCATCGAACGCTTCCTGGGCATCCTTATCGAAGAATTCATGGGCGATTTCCCGCTGTGGTTGGCTCCGGTCCAGGCACGCGTCCTCCCCATTTCTGAAAAGTTCGCTGAATACGCCCACAAGGTGGAACGCGAACTGGTGAACGCCGGCGTCCGCTGCGACATCGACGAATCCAACGAAAAGCTTGGCTACAAGTTCCGTCAGTGCGAACTCCAGAAAATCCCCTATAAGATTATTGTAGGTGAAAAGGAAATGGCCGAAGGCAAGGTTGCAGTCAACAAGCGTAAGGAAGGCGATAAGGGTCAGATGACCGTCGCTGAGTTCCTCGCAATGACAGCTGACGATCGCAAGGTTGTTCGCTAATCGTCCAATATGTCATGCCGGACACCGTTCCGGCATCGCTTTTTAAATTTGAAACGCAGACTCCCCGAGCCTGCGTTTTTCATTTATAAACCTAATTTATTCAAAAACTCCGAATACGAAAGAATTGGTATTCCAGCATGGCTTTCTAGTTCCGTCAAATCCTTGTCGCCACTTATAATGAAATCAACAGGAACGCTTTCTGCCATTGACAATATAAAGAGATCCTTAATGTCCCTAATAGGTGATTCAGCTTGTATTGTGATTGGAGTCCAATGACAAACATTATCTACCATATCAACAAACGCTTGCCGAGATTCTTGAGAAATAATAACGTTAAATTTCGGACGAGCTATCACAGTTTGAATTTCATCTAGCAACAGCTCGCTCATATAAACCTGAACATCATTACGGCATAAAACATCGGCAAGCGAAGCAAGCCGCTTGCCTATCATGAATGATATCCACAAATTTGTGTCGAACAGGACCTTCATTTCCCGTAACGGACCGCGTTGACTTCAGCGGCGATTTCTTCATCAGTCATCATCGGAGTCTTGGGACATGAATCGACGAATTTCTGGACAATGCTCCGCTTTGACCGCACGGTCCAGCCCATGCGATTCGCTAGCGTCTCCATGATACCCAAATCCTGGGTTGGAATTGTCAAAACAAGATCTTCCATAAAAATCCTCGCCCTTAAAATACATTTTTTCTTCAAAAACGCCAACAATGTCCCCCCGCTGATTGATTTGAAACACCATAAAAAGCCCTTTTTCACCATCTTTTTTCAATTAAAAGGGCTATTCAGCTACAGTATTTCGACAGTTTTCAATGGAAATTGCAAAATAAGAACGGTTCTGCAGCCAATGAAAGAAACTGAACTTTATGATTTTATATATATTTAAAAACATAATAAATGGAGTTTTTATAAGCACATAGAAAACGAAATAACATTTTAGTAGAGCAACGCTCTTGTTCTTGACGCAGAAACCTAGACAATTTCTTTTAGTTCATGAGAATAAGATGCAGATGCTCACGCCCCCACTGGGGCGTGGGTCGTTTGTAGATTCATGAACAGGCTTTGTCTAGGGCCTCTGCTTCGGATCCAACGACACCACGCCTTTTTTTATGCGCTGATTGTCGCCGCAAGTCCGCTTGAGGTTGCCCTAAAGGACTAAAAATTTTCAAAAAAAGGCTAACACGCAAATGGGCTTTAGAGCATTAAAAATGACGCTTTTTCTTCTGTTTGGAATATCCTCTGCGGATTCCATTCAAGATGAACTATATCAGTGGGTTCATCAAAGTATAGAACCTGAACAAATTTTAAAATATTCGGTAGAGACCTTATGCGATGAACTTGACAACAATGAATTAGCCTTAAAAGAAAAAATATCAGGTCAGAAAATGATTGTACTTGGAGAACTAAAATCTGTCGAAGAAGTTGAATCTAATTTTTGGACTAGTCAAAGTCATCATTTATTGGTGACTCTTCGTAGCTCTGATTCAAAACCGTTTAGCTGTTATGTCGAGGGGGCATTTTCTCTTGATAATACAGACAAATTACGTTCTTTACAAAAGAGTGAAAAGGTTAAAATAAAATGCAACACGTTCAATATCGGAAGTTTTTCAACCATAAAAGGAGATGATTGTGAGTTGCTTTCTAAATAAATCCATTTCGAAAATTACTTTGTTGATTTTTGGAATGTCTGGAGCTGTATTTGGCACGATATGCCAAAATGTTCAAGAAGAGAGCGAAGGAGTCTATGTCTGTAACGGAATCACAGTTTCTGATGAGGAGACGAATATTCCCGAAAACGCTAAATATTTGAAAGTTTATTGGGGAGAACATCTTGCCATCGTGGCAGAATGCTCCAACGAAGAACTAAACGGAATTGTAAGACTAGAATATCCTCCCAGTCCAGACAACTGCACTTTTCAACGAGTTTCTTATTATCGAGCCGATGTGGAATATTCACGGATCTTTAAAAATTGCAATTACGTGATTCCTCGCTACGAATATCGTTCTGCGCGTAACTACGGCCTTTTGGCCAGCGATATCGAAAAAGACGGAAACTTTTGGAAAGTAAAATCTTTAGAGAAAGCTGACGGAGCGTTAAGCGGATGGAACGACAAGTGGTTTATACATCCAGAAGAATGTAAACATGAAGCAGACAAACTATGTTATGACGACATACTCCTGTCCATAGACGGAAAGAAGGCGCAGGGGGCCTTTAGTGAGGTTTATAGGTTGCTGATGGGCGAAATCGGTTCTGTCGCCACCGTGCAGGTTCGCAGACAAGTAGACGGAAAAACCGAGACCCGTGAAATAAATGTACAGAGAAGGATTGCATGGGAATTGGATTCTCTCAAGAGATTTTACGACGACGGATCAGTTCGTTCTCGGATGATTTATCCATCGCCTACAAGTGACAGTTCCTTACAAGAAAATTGGTTCTATGAATCTGGAAACCTAAAAGCAATTACGCCATATACACATAAATATGGAACGAATGCTGTGAAAGTTGGCGTGGAAAAGGGATTTTACGACTCCGGGGAACTTAAATATACATTACCGCTCATAAAAGGGAAAAGGGACGGTCTTGGTAAACAGTTCTATCAACGTGGCTCATTGCTTTTTGAAACGCCTTATAAAAATGATATGCAGGAGGGCATTGAAAAGCAATACTATGAAAACGGAGTCCTTAATTGGGAAACGCCTTTTAAGTACGGTAAGGTTAGCGGAATAGAAAAAGGTTATTACTCATCAGGAAAACTGTATAGAACAAACACTTACAAAGATGGCGTAATGGACGGAGTTTCCAAGGTCTATTTCGAGAATGGAAAGTTAGCCGGATCAGGAAAATTCCGCAAGGGAGAGCTTGTCGGATATTTCAAGTGTACTGATGGTCGGGTCGGAACAGAAAAAATTGACTGCACAGAAGGCTATTAATGGTAATTATCAAGGAGTAAAAAATGAATTTAGACAAAGTAATAAATAAGACTGTAGAACGATATGAAAAAATATTGGATAACTACTATCCATCGTTTGGTTCTACCGGGTTTACAGAACGAAATCTAACTTTTAATTTTTGCAGCTGTTTCTACAATATAGCCGCTGAAAAAGATTTAGTTATATGGCAAGAAGTTCCGATAGAAAATAGTAAGTCCAATAAGAAAGAACACTTTGATTCTCTAATTATAAGTAGAAAAGCGAAAAAACTTTATCTAGTTGAAGCGAAAAGAATAAACAGCAAAAACAAAATTGATTCCGTTGAATCTGATTTGAAAAGAATAAGAAACAACTGGAAGAATATTAATATTGATGAGGAAACCAAAGGATATTCCAAACATGCAGTCATTATTGCAGACATATGGATTCCTCATAGTAATGAAAAGGCAAAAAAGGCCAAAGAATACTTATTAAAACAATTCAACAACAAATTCAAAAACGCAATAATAAAAGAAGTAAAGAAGAAAAACGGTCCGCTTACAGAAAAAGAGCGATACTATATTCTCTGTTATGTTGAAGAATTGTAAATTCAGAAAAATATTTCGGCATCTGCGTTAGGGATAGTGACCCCTTGGGGACAAGACTCGCGGAGCGAGGCTTGGTTCTGGGAGGTGAGTGGCAAGCGTAAGCGCAGCCGATCACCCCCAGAATATAGCCCGACCCACGAAGTGGGGAACGCTCAAAATAATCGCCAGCGAAGTGGCTGACTTCTGCGCTCTCGTGAAGGAAAAGTGTGCAAGCGAGTGTCGCGACAGGCTGCTTGCAGACTGGCATGACCGAGCGCAGCCACGGACGCCGAAGGCGTCAAATCTACCACGACTTCGGTTTTGATTCCATCGTGGTGAAGTTCTCTACCCGTCCGGAACGCCGCGTTGGTTCTGACGAACTTTGGGACAAGGCAGAAGCCGCTCTCGAAGAAGCCACCAAGCTTGCTGGCCTCGACTACATTCTGAACCCGGGCGAAGGCGCCTTCTACGGCCCGAAAAGCTTGCAAACCGAGCGTCGCGACGAAATGCTTGCATTTCGGCATGACCGAGGGCAGCAGCGGACGCCATCGGCGTCCAGCTTGAATTCACCTTGAAGGATTCCCTCAGCCGTGATTGGCAGTGCGGTACCATCCAGGTGGACTTCAACCTGCCCCAGCGCCTTGGTGCTGAATATGTGGGTAAGGACAACCAGAAGCACATCCCCGTTATGCTGCACCGTGCAGCCGTGGGTTCCATCGAACGCTTCCTGGGCATCCTCATCGAAGAATTCATGGGTGACTTCCCGCTTTGGCTCGCTCCGGTCCAGGCACGCGTCCTCCCGATTTCCGAAAAGTTCGCTGAATACGCCCACAAGGTGGAACGCGAACTGGTGAACGCCGGCGTCCGCTGCGACATCGACGAATCCAACGAAAAGCTGGGCTACAAGTTCCGTCAGTGCGAACTCCAGAAGGTTCCGTACAAGATCATCGTTGGCGAGAAGGAAATGAACGAAGGCGTCGTTTCTGTGAACAAGCGTAAGGAAGGTGACAAGGGTCAGATGACCGTCGCAGAATTCCTCGCTATGACCGAAGACGACCGCAAGGTTGTTCGCTAATCAACGCAAGTGAAAGCCGCGGCATCCGTCGCGACTCTGACATTAAAAAGTCCTCGAGGTTACGCCTCGGGGACTTTTTGCATTTCATTAACTACCTTTACCCTTCGTCAATCATGTTAGCAGGTTTTCATTCAGAAATTCCAAACAGGGCTTAGCTTAAACAAAATCAAGAGCTATATCAGAGAGTCAATTTTAGACTATTGCGAAGATATTCAGGAGAGATACGAATCAAGTCTCTCCGAAAAAAAATAATGTCAATGTTTCCACCAATGGTTCTTGTACCATAGACACGCTCTACTCCTCCAACAGACAAATGCAATTGAACTATTCGGAATCCTGCTTTTAATTTTTGACATTACAGGCGTTTATTATATTTCGGTCAAAGGTATTTTTATGGACGTCTATATTTTTCAGCACGTGGAATACGAAGGCCCGGGAGCCATTCTCCCCTATTTGCAGGCCAAGGGTCATAAAGTTCATGTAGTCCGTCTCTACGCCGGTGACAGGATTCCCCACGAAGACGAAGTGGATTTCGCCATCATGATGGGCGGTCCCATGAGCGTCCTGGACGAAGCCGACTATCCTTATTTCGTTCGTGAAAAGGAACTGTGTCGCGACATGGTTCAGTTGGGCAAGCCCATTCTCGGCATCTGTCTGGGCGCACAGATGATTGCCAGCGCTTTCGGTGCCGCCATCCGCAGAAGCCCCGAAAAGGAAATCGGTTGGTTCCCCGTGGAATGGGAAAACGGAATGTCCGAATCTATGACAGCATTCCATTGGCATGGCGAAACGTTTGACATTCCCAAACAGGCCGTAGCCTTGGCCCGTAGCGAAGCATGCCCCCGTCAGGCATTCCGCCTGGGCAGCGCATTGGCATTGCAGTTCCATCTGGAAACCACCTTGGAATCTATGGAAAGCATGTTGAAAAACGGGGCCGAAGAAATTGAATCGGCATCCGGTTGCAAGTACGTTCAGAGCGTCGAGGACATCCGAAAAACATGCGCCGAAAACATCGGCAAGAACAACGACACCCTGGTAAAGATACTGGATTTTATGTTGGCCAAAAAGTAATCGCAACAGGATACGGAGTTTTAGAATGAGTAACATCATCAAAGTGGTTAGCAAGCAGCACAACAGCAAGATGTGCATGATGTGCGGACTGGACAACGAATACGGGGTCCGCGCTCCGTTCTACAATATGGAAGACGGAAGCGTCATGAGTCTGTTCCAGTATCGCGAACAGCATCAGAGTTATCCCGGTCGCGTTCATGGAGGCCTCATTACCGCCATGCTAGACGAAATGGGACTTCGCGCCGTGTGGGCCAAGGAAGGCGGCGACGAATCTATCTGGGGCGTCACCATGTCCCTTGAAACCAAGTACCGCAAACCCGTTCCCTATGGCGAACAGTTGATCGGCCGCGGCGAGATCGTAAAGATCACTCCCCTATTCTTTATCACCCACGCCAGCATCATGGATATGAGCGGAACCGTCCTTGCCGATGGCGACATCAACTACATCCATCTGGACATGAGCAAGATTGCAGAAGGCGTCACCATGCACGAAGAAATGCCTTACCTCATCGAGGATGGTGTAAAGGAAATTTCTTTCTAATAGAGTGCGGTTATCGCCGTGCATTAGAAATAGTATAGGCGGGCACAGCTCGCCTTTTTCTACATGGCACTCTTCCAGTGCATATAGTGCGGCTAGGTCATGCCAGAAAATAAATTTTCTGTCGCGACACTCGCCTTTTTCTATATTTTGAGCCGTCGGGACATGCCGCGAACCAAGGAGTTTTTATGTCTTTCGTCCAGGAACTGAAAAACAAGATTTTGAATGATGGTTACGTTACCACCCGTGAAGATGCCATCAAGCTACTTGACGCTGACCTGGAAGAATTGACCGCTGCCGCCAACGAAATCCGCGAAAAACTCCACGGCAACGATTTCGACTTCTGCTCCATCGTCAACGCCCGCAGCGGTCGCTGTTCCGAAAACTGCAAGTACTGCGCACAGTCCAGCTACTACCACACCGGCGCTCCGGAATACAAGTTGCTCAGCGCCGACGAAATCGTAGCCGACGCAAAGAAGAAGGAAGCCGCAGGCATCCCCCGCTATTCTATCGTCACCTCCGGCAGAACTCTCACCAAGAATGACGTAGAACAGATTTGCGAAACCATTCGTCGCCTCAAGAAAGAAACCAGGCTTAGCGTTTGCCTCAGCAGCGGTCTTCTGAACCGCGAGCAGTTTGATCAATTGAAGGCAGCGGGCCTTTCCCGTTTCCATAATAATCTGGAAACTTACCGCCGTCATTTCCCTGACGTTTGCACCACCCACACTTACGATGACAAAATCGGAGTGTTGCAGAATGCCGTAGCCGCAGGCCTTGAAATTTGCAGCGGCGGAATCATGGGCCTTGGCGAAACCATGGAAGACCGCATCGACATGTGCATCGACATCCGCGAACTGGGTGCCAAGTCCACCCCCATCAACGTGTTGAACGCCATTCCGGGAACTCCTTTCGAAAATCTGCCCAAGATGACCAACGACGAATTCTGCAGAATCGTCGCCATCTATCGCTTTATCAATCCCAAGGCATATTTGCGTTTGGCAGGTGGCCGCGGCGTTCTAGGCGATTACGGTACAAAGGCATTCAAGAGCGGAGCCAACGCCACCATCACCGACGACATGCTGACCACCGCCGGAGTCAACAGCGCCACCGATTTCGAATTGGTAAAGAGCCTCGGATTCGAACCTCACGGATTCCTGGACTAGCGAAAAATATTTAGATTTCGCTTGATGGCTCTCCTGAGAAATATTCTATTTCTTGCTTTAACCCTGGCATTCCTTTCGGCTTGCTCCTTTCCTGTTCGTACTGGATACGATCGGCGGATTGGAGGCTACAAGCCCGCTAGAACAGTGCAGGCTCAGCAGCCAGCCCCACAGACCACCTCTGAACCTGCAGTTGTCGCAACAGCAGCAACAACTCCCCAAGACACGGTAAAACCGCCTCGTCAGAATTCCTCGGCCAAGGCCCACGCCGCCATCAACAAGAAAGAAGTAGCACGCGCCACCCCCAAGAAGGCAACCACCCTAGAAGGGGTCATCAAGCCCTGGTTGGGAACCCGCTACAAACTGGGCGGCACCAGCAAATCGGGCATCGACTGTTCCGGCTACGTCATGGTCATCTACAAGGAGCTTTACGGCATCGCCCTCAAACATAACGCCGAAGGCATCTACAAGGATGAACGCGGCAAGAAGGTGAGCCGCGGCGACCTGAAGGAAGGAGACCTGGTCTTCTTCGGAGACTTCTGGGGCATCAGCCACATCGGCATCTACATGAGCGGCGACCGGTTTACCCACGCCAGCACCAGCAAGGGCGTAATGATCAGCCCCATGAACGACAAATACTGGAGTCCCAAGTACAAGGGAGCCAAGCGTTTTAAATAGGGGGTTCGCAACAGGAACCGCAAATTTTCTAACTTAACGTCATGAAGAAAATTGCATTCCAAGGCCGCAAGGGCGCATACAGCGATTGCGCAGCCCACTACCTTTTTGGCGAAGACATCGAAACTTTGCCCATGGACACTTTCGAAGAAATTTACCAGGCCATTGAAACTGGTGAAGCCGACGGCGGTGCAATCCCTATCGAAAATTCTACGGCAGGTTCCATCGAAGCGAACTACGACCTGCTTTACAAGTGGCGTCACCGCATCGTTGGCGAAGTCATGCTCCGCATCGAGCACACCCTTTGCGTTATGCCCGGCGTAAAAGTTGAAGACTTGAAGCGCGTCTACAGCCACCCCCAGGCTCTGGCCCAGTGCTCACACTTCTTTGCAGAAAACCCCCAGATCAAGGCAATCCCTGCATTCGATACCGCAGGTTCTGCCGAAGAACTGGCCGCCCGCGGTAACCGCGACGAAGGCGCCATCGCCAGCGCATACGCCGCCAAGATTTACAATCTGGACATTCTGAAGGCTGGCCTCGAAAACCTGAAGGGAACCAACTTCACCCGCTTCTACGCTATCCAGAAAACTCCCGCAGACTTCACCGAAAGCGAGAACGCCAAGACCACCATCCTTTTCGAACTGGCCGACGACAAGGCCGTAGGCGCCCTCTACAACGCCCTGGGCTGTTTCGCCAAGCGAGGTCTGAACTTGACCCGTTGCGAAAGCCGCCCCCACCCCGATAAACCCTGGGGTTACATCTTCCACGTTTCCTTTGAAGCAAACATCAAGGACGAGAACGCTCAGGCCGCCTTGGCAGAACTCAAAAACTACACCAGCTTCGTGTACATCCTTGGCACCTTCAAGAAAGGCGTCGTAGAAACGCTTAAGTTCTAATTACGAATTACAAATTACGAGGTACGAGATTAATAATCGCGCCGTAGGCGCCAAACTAAATCTCATAATTTATAATTCATAAATCATAATTGAAAAAGGATTTTTCTATGGCATACGAACGCACCGACAGAAAGTTTGACGAATACAGAAACCTGAAAATGACCACCGGCTTTATCAGTTCCGCCGACGGTTCCGTCCTTATCGAAATGGGTCGCACCCGCGTGATCTGCAACGCCACCCTGCTCCCCAAGGTTCCGGATTGGCTGGCTGGCCGCGGCACTGGCTGGATTACCGCAGAATACAGCTTGCTGCCTCAGAGTACCGGCAAGCGCGTCGAACGCGAACGTAAAGGTGCCAGCGGACGCACCCAGGAAATCCAGCGCCTCGTAGGTCGTTCCCTCCGCGGAGCCGCAAACCTGGCCGCCCTTGGCGAAAACGCCATCGTGATTGACTGTGACGTCATCGAAGCCGACGGCGGCACCCGTACCGCAAGCATTATCGGCGGATTTGTAGCCCTGGCCATCGCCCTGAAGAAAATCAAGGAACGTCTGGGCCTCACCGAACAGATCCTCCAGCACGCCATTACCGCCATCTCCGTAGGCGTCGTAAACGGCAAGCCCCTCTGCGACCTCTGCTATGTAGAAGACTCCGCAGCCGACGTCGACATGAACGTGGTGATGCAGGATGCCAAGAACTTCATCGAAGTCCAGGGCACCGGCGAACACGCCAGCTTCGATCGCGCCATGCTGAACACCCTCCTTGACCTGGGCGAAAACGCCTGCAAGGACATCTATAAAAAGCAGATGGAACTGATTGGCGGTGAACTGCCGTAATTATTCAGTGACTTTGACAGCTTCCACTCGATAGACTGCGAAAGATCCACCACTACCCGAGCTTCCGTCAAACTTGATTCTAACGGACGCCAAAGATTCTTCCACGTTTTCGTCGGAAGGTTCTTTTGAATCGGGTTTGGTAAAATCACTCCACAAAGCACATTTACGGACAATTTCAGAAGAGCTTTCAAAAACCGCCTCAGGCAATTGGAAGCTCATCGTTCCCGCCTTTTCTAATCCCGGGTCCAGAACGATAGCTCCGCTCATGTCGGACTTGTACACGACGCACACGCCATCCCATTTGGGAGTCACATCAACAGGCCTAGCCGTCGCAATTAAATCAGAAGATCCCTTCACGTCAAAGACAACCCCCACAAACGGTGGTTTTCCTTTAGCCACATCGCCAAATTCAATCGTACCACAAATACCCAGACATTCTTCGATGACTTCATCTAAAGATCCCGAATCAAAGCCGCCTCCTAACGAGACCGGCCACGTAATCGTAGAAGAACCTTCATAAACATGATCATCAAAAGCATACCAGGGAGCTCCGTATTCATCCATTTCCCAAAATTCTGTTTTTACCTCATAACTTATTGATCCATCCCATAACTCCACCAAATCATTTGTATCAATCGTCCGTTTCGCAGGAGTGATCAACGTATCCGCACTAGATTCCGACGACGTAGTTGAATCCGCTGACGAGGTTGTGTCCGCTGACGAACTTGATTCCGCCGAAGAGGTCGATTCCGCCGAACTAGTTTCCGCTGATGAGTCAATCTCTCCGGAGCTGGACTCCGCCGAAGACGCTATTTCTCCCGAGCTAGATTCCGCCGACGTAATAAGCAACGTATCTCCACCAGAAGAATCTACAAGAACATTTACAGAATCATCCACTGGTGAATCTGCTAGAGAATCTGCTGGAGGGTCATCAATTTTTTCTTCTTGAGTCTCCTTGAAACTACCGACCACCAGGGCCCCCAGCTTCCGGATGTTAAAATAGCCACTCATCCCAGGAGACCCCTCAAAGTAGAACGAAAGGGAAACCAGACGTTTCACCGCTTCAAGACCCGGAATTTTACCGGACTTTTTCGGTTTGAACTTTTCCCAGCCAACACAACGAACTTTGACCGAATCGCCAGACGTCTTTTTATACAAGGCTGTCGGAGAATCCTCAACGACAACACCTGTCGAATCCATTGATTCCAGGTCGACGCGAACATCCAGGCCAGAAGCATATTCCACGCACAACTGTCCCCAAGACGAAACATCCGCCAAAACCAGCGTATCATTCCGTTCCTTGGAAAGATCCAGATTAAACCCAACGGAAGCCACCTTGTCAGACGAGCTCTTTCCAAGAACAACCGTTCCGCAGAAACCGCCACATTTCTTTTGAGCCGATTTCAGCCAAGTCCTTGAAAAGACTTTATCACCGTCAACGTCCCATTTAATTTCAGACCCTTCACCGCCATCCAACATAGACCATGTTCCGGGTACGTCCACCACGTTTACATCTTCAATGTGGACCACTTCAACAGAAGCATTGTTTTCTTCGGTGGATCCTTCGTCAAAAACCATGTGGCGGTCCGATCCGCAACCACCCAGTAAAAACGCGTTAGTTAAAACAATAGAGAATGCAATATTTTTTTTAGTCATCCTAGCCGTCCCAAATCAGCTTTCTAGATTTTCTTTGTCAAAGGAAACAATTGTAAGTTCAAACGATATACCTGATCCGGCTTTCTGCTGGCATTGGCAATGGAGGCTATTTTTCGTCGGCACGAAAGCAGTTCCTCCACAATTTGTTCGTAAGCTTCACGATCAACACTCATTGTAACACCCATAATATTTCGATCATTCACATCAAACGCATCTATAGATTTTTGAGCAAGCGCAGCCATTTCCCGATGCATCGTCCGTACAGCCACGGGAATCGCATCGGAATTCCCCACGAGAGCCTTATCCGTCTGCACATAAACATTACGGCCCTTCTTCTGTAACAAACCCAACTTTACCATCAAATCAAGCGAAGCGCAGACTTCGTCGGCACTTACCGGCTGCCAGCACATGGCTGCCATAGCCTCGGGAGTGGCACCCGGCATCATGGTCACTAATTCACGCAGCACCGGATTCTTCCAGGACTCAAAATAAGCGTAGGCGTCGCCATCCAGCACGCGGATCTTTTTTGACTTGGCCACTTCCTGCATGGCACCGAACGCCTTCTTGCGGGACTCGTCATCTTTAGCCTGGTTAAACTGCACCAGGTAACGGAAATAGACGTAATCAAAACCCTTCAGCCCCATGGCGTCGGCCACCTTGCCGATTCCCGCCTCGCTAAGGCTACTTTTACCCTCGCAAACCAACTTCAGGTAGGTAGGCGAAGAAAACCCTGCCAGACGGGCATATTCTCGCCACGTAAACGAATCCGTTCGCTTACGCTCCTCATAAAACTCCTGCATATAGCAGCGATAGCTTTGATAATCGGTTATGGGCTTCAAAAATTTACCTGCCTTGACGGCGAAGGCAAACATAATTTATTTTGTATCATTCGTCAATAAACCAATGATACAAAATTTATTTTATCAATAAAAATAGACGTAAACTACCAGACTCTTAACCAAGAATCCATATTTTTTTATTATAAAAAAAGACCGCGGATTAACACGGTCTAACTATAAAGTAAAAAATTGGCTAAGGCGAATTAAACTTTCCAGTCGCAGAAGTTCTTCAGCATGGCAAGCCCCACATCACCACTCTTTTCCTGATGGAACTGGGAAGCAATCAGGTTATCCTTGCCAATAAGGCCCTGGAAGGTCTGGGTGCCGTAAGTAGTTTCAGCAAAGCTATACTCCGCAGGCACCACCGGGTGATAGGAATGAACGTAGTAGAAATCGCTACCGCTGGCGATGCCCTTCATAATGGGGTGTTCGCGGGTAAATTCCACCTGGTTCCAACCCATGTGAGGGATCTTCAGGCCCGGTTCATCCTTAAAGCGCACAGCCTTGCCGGGAATCAGACCCAAAGTCTTGACACCGCCATCTTCTTCGGATTCTTCCAGAATGATCTGGCAACCGATACAAATACCAAGCACAGGATTGCCGGCCTTCACTACCGTCTTGATGGCCTCACCGATTCCGGTCCTAGTCAAGGTTTCCATAGCCGAAGCCGCAGCGCCAACGCCAGGGAAAATCAGGCGATCAGCCTTGGCAATCACTTCGGGATCGCGACTAGAAACAGCATCGGCACCGATGTGTTCCAAAGCGTTCATCACAGACGTCAAGTTGCCAGCGTTGTAGTCAACTACGATAATAGACATAGAAACCTCGTTTTTACAACCGCAAAGATAGAAAAAAAGATTAAAACCGCCGAAGTGCCGCCCTAGTTATTGCACCAGGGGAACGTATAATTCAGCTGCGGCCTGATGGTATCAGCCCTTACCGGGAAATCGTTAGCGGCATTCATCTGCATAATACCCACAACACCGTTGGCCATTCTGGCCTTGATGTTCTGGACATCATCCCAAGGCTTCTTGTGGCCGTTACTTGCGCCACCGGCACCATAGCCCGCATCCGCAAGAATGGGCTTGCCCGTCACCTCATGAATCTTCGCCCAGGTGGCAGAATTGGCAGCCACAATCTTCTCGGATGTCGCCAGGGACGAACCGCCGGAAGTTCCCGCAAAATCCACGATACTCATGTCAAAGTTGGAATACCACTGGGCAAACAGGGCCGTATCCTTATCGCCAATCCAGGGTGAAATATCGATGGCAATCTTTGCCGCAGGCAAGTAGGCACGAATGGTATCCACGATCTGCTTGAAGTACACGCCCATAAGGGAATCGGGAATGCCGCCTCCTTCCTGGACAGTTCCATCGTATCTTTCCTTCTGCCTTGAAGCCGTTTCGGAATACTGATAAAAATCCGGTTCAATCAGCCAGATGGATTCATAAGTATCCGCATCCACCTCCAGACGGTAAATCAGCTGTTCACGCATACCGTTGGCATAAGCCGCATAACGATACAAAATGGAGTCCGCAAAATATTCGCGAATCATCTGGGCCCCATGGGAGCAATGGGTCTTTTCTGCCTTGGAAATATTGCAGTCGTCAATTCCATGATCCTTGTCGAACTCGGCAATCACGTAAGCGTAAATCATGGGAGTCGCGCCAATTTCCACGCTCATCTTTACCATACGTTCTTCAAAGCCGTTATAGAAATCGTTATCACCAAGCCAGACCGCAATATAGTCCAGGCCGGCGTAATTCGTAGAATCGCGTTCCTTGTCGGTACTCCAGGCCGCACCAAAATTAAACTGGCACGGATCGAAACCTCTCTTATGAGGCGCCACGTCATACGCAGTCCACAAACCGGACTCGCAACGGTAATAACTCTTACCCGTTTCGATCCACACAAAACCGCCCTCCTCCTCGGGAGCGCAGGGCAAAGTCTGGGGGACTTCTACTACAGCCGACGAAAAAACTTCAGCGGGGTCAGCCGTTCCCATGGCAGAACTAGATTCCGCCTGAGGAACCGGATCCGAATTTTCTGCTTCAGAGGCAGACTCGCCACATGCCACGAAAAAACTGCAACCCGCCACAAAAAGCGTAAGGGCCAAAAGTCCAAAACGATTCTTCATCAAGTCTCCTTTTCCTAAATACCCGAACACCGACACAAAGATACTTAATGGAATCGCAAAATAAAACCCCAGACCGCCCTATTTATTCAAGGAGTCCAGCGCCTCGCCCGCCAATTCCACACAGCGGTTGCAGGGAATCACCCCATTGGGGCGAATTTCACTACACAGGGTGCAGCCCTTGGCACCGTTCTTGAAGAACTCCACAATGGCATCAGACTGGGCAGGAGCCAACAGCTTTGCCGCATGTAAGGCGCCGCAAGTTCCCTCCGGAGCACGACCGCCACTGAACTGCTTTACAGCCATGGCCAGTTCCAGAGCTTCCGCTTCAGACTTGCCCTGGGCACGCCAATAACCATAAGTCACAGACACAGCGCAGTTGCCGTGTTCCTTGTGATACACCTTTGAAATTTCAGAAATCTTTTCTGCCATAAAAACCTCACGTTTTAATAGTCACTTGTCTGCAAAACGGAATGTCTCCGCTGGTAATCAATCTTTTTCTGCTTAAAGAATTCCGCCCGTAATCATTGCAACACCGCCATAACTGAGCGCATTATCAAAACTGCGTTTGTCCATGGCAAGTCCCGCGGACAGCATATCAATACCGATAAGGGCGATACCAAGCCCAGCCCAACCACAAATCCCACCATAGCGGGCAAACTGCTTAGCCTTGCCAATATTGCAGTTGTAATCCTTCATGTAAATGGACACACTATCTGCAAAAACGGCACGGTCTTCGTTCCAGTTCAGCAACGAATCAGGCACAGAATTTTCCGACCCATAGGAAGACTCCTCCTGCGGCACAACATCAGTCCCGTCCACACTGCCGTAGATAGCCATACCCTTGGGAACAAGCTGAGCCTGAGCCGCCCCTACAGAAATCAACAAAACTAACCCCCAAATCAATTTGTTCATGACTGCAAAAATACAAAATTTAACAGATAATACTATATTCAGTACATGCCTAACGAAAACAACAACAATGAAGAATTGGATCTGGACGCCATCATCAACAACATGAGCTCCATCAACAGTGAAGACTACTGGTTCAAGAAAGTGAGCCAATTCGAGGAGCACGACGAAACCGTCAACCCCGACGCCAGCCAGCAATGACTTAGAGCTTGACTACGGTTATCAAAGTCATTTCCGTTCAATTCAACCGTAGTGGTCCGCAAGGCGCAAGCCCACCTCCCCCAAATACAAAAAAAATCCCGACTTCCATCGGGATTTTTTCAATTCACAATTTCTCTAAAACGCAAATGTAATTTGCGATTAGAAGCAAGCAGTGCAAGGCGCGAACCCCCGTAGCGTACTTTCGTACGTGAGGGGGCGAGCAACGCGGCAATGCGCCGCTTATCATCGCAAGTTACTTGTCGGTCAGGGCTGCGACGCCCGGCAGGACCTTGCCTTCCAGGAGTTCGAGAGAAGCGCCACCACCGGTAGAGGTGTGGGTGACCTTCTTGTCTGCGCCGTACTTCTTAGCTGCAGTAGCGGTATCGCCACCACCGATCACGGTGATTGCACCAGCTGCGGTAGCTTCGACGATTGCGTCAGCCATAGCCTTGGTAGCCTTTTCGAAAGCTTCGAATTCGAACACGCCTGCAGGACCGTTCCAAACGATGGTCTTGGAGGACTTGATAGCTTCAACGAACTTCTTGGTGGATTCTGCACCAACGTCCAGACCCATCCAGCCAGCGGGGATACCTTCAGCGTCAGAAACAGCCTTGGTAGCAGCGTCAGCAGCGAACTTGTCAGCAGCGATGTAGTCAACCGGGAGGATGATTTCCTTGCCAGCAGCCTTAGCCTTAGCCATCAGTTCCGGAACCAGCTTTGCGCCTTCTTCGTCGAACAGAGAAGAACCGATTTCGATATTGTCGATCACCTTCTTGAAGGTGAATGCCATGCCGCCGCCGATGATGATCTTGTCAGCCTTGTCCAGGAGGTTGTTGATGAGCTGGATCTTGTCGGCAACCTTAGCACCGCCGAGGATTGCGAGGAACGGACGCGGGGGGTTGTTGAGAACTGCGTCGAATGCCTTGAGTTCCTTGTTCATGAGGAAGCCAGCAGCGCGCTGCGGCAGTTCAACACCAGTCATGGAAGAGTGGTCGCGGTGAGCGGTACCGAATGCGTCGTTAACATAAACGTCAGCGAGCTTGGTGAGGGAAGCGCGGAATGCCTTGACAGCTTCCTTGTCAGCCTTAACCTTGTTGCCTTCGGCGTCCTTCTTCTTGCCTTCTTCTTCGATGTGGAAGCGGAGGTTTTCGAGGAGGATGATTTCACCCGGCTTGATAGCGGCGCAAGCAGCTTCAACTTCTGCACCTGCACAGTCAGAGAGGAACTTCACCGGCTTCTTGATGAGTTCTTCGAGCTTCTTGGCAACGGGAGCGAGAGTGTACTTCATGTTCACTTCGCCATTGGGGCGGCCCAGGTGAGAAGCGAGGATAACAGCAGCACCCTTATCGAGAGCGCACTGGATAGTGGGGAGAGCAGCTTCGATACGCTTGGTGTTGGTGATTTCGCCGGTGACCTTGTCCTGGGGAACGTTGAAGTCGACACGGATGAACACGCGCTTGCCAGCGAGTTCGAGATCTTCAATAGAAAGCTTTGCCATGATTAGCACCTTCTGGTTAGAGTTAAAATTTACGGACTAAAATATAGTAAAAGGGGGCAAAAAAACATGGTCAAATGCACAAATCAACTATGCAAAGCACACTTTTGTAAACTTTTCTTTATATAATTTGTATCATCTATCCGACTATCCCTTAATCATTTACCTTTGTATACTGCAAAAAACTTTCCTTTGTGAATTTTCAATCTTTTTTTTATATATTTCACGAAAAATAGTCCATATTGGAGTTATCAAATGAAACGTTCAATTTTGTGGGCCCTGTGCCTTTCTGTCGTGTCCGCTTTTGCCGGTCCGTACGATATCAATGAATTTGATGCTAAGGACGCCGGTACTCCCGACGAATACATCTCTGCCGAATTCGGTGGCGAACTGAAGACCATCCCGGCAGACGAAGTGGAATCCCTCCAGGATGGCCGTCTGGTCGTCCGTCAGAAGTTTGTAGACCCGTTCGGCGACAACGACGCGACCTACCAGCTCTACCAGGGCTCCGCAGGCGACCTGTCCTCCATGACCGCCATGACCGCTGACGGCGTCGACTACTCCAAGCTCCTGACCGCCAAGGTTTACTCCAAGCGCGGCATGGACGCCGACAAGGACGTCGAAAAGGTATACTTCGATGGCAAGTCCGTCTTCGCCGACGGCCTTTCCTCTGCAATCGTCTTCATTGACGGCAGCCCCGTGACCCTCAAGGGCGAAGGCGCCGACGAACCTGTCGCCGAAACCGCTGCCGCTGCAACCAGCAGTGACGAATACTGCGACGACGATGAAGATTGTGAAGACGATGATGATGTCTTCCAGTACAAGACTACCGCTCCGATAGACAACTCTGCAGCCGACAGCCGTGACCAGGCAGCCAGCGACGCAGCAGGCAACGTAGGCGACCGTTTCGGTATCGCTGACGAAGTCCGCTTCTGGAGCGCAGTGGGTCTCACCGCCCTGGCCGCAGCAAGCATCGTCATGGGCATCCTCCAGCAGAAGGAAGCCAACAAGGCCCAGAGCGCCTACGACAACCTGGACGAACTTAAGGGCAACCTCCTCCGCGCCTGTAACGGCAACCCCAGCTGTGAAGAAGTGATGATTTCCAAGGGCGAGTACGTGCTTAGAACCACCGAAGAAGGCCCCGTCTACTGGACCATGCAGAGCCTCCAGAACCGTATGAACGAAAACAAGAAGACCCACGATTCCTATGCTTCTGCCCGTAACATCTGGTTCGGCGTAGCAGGCGCATCTATCGCAGGCGCAGTCGTTCTCTACGTATGGTAACAGAACTCGGTAAAATCAGCCTTCGGGACCTTACTTTCGACTGCATCATCGGGACCCTTCCCTATGAACGCGAAAACGAACAGCCGATCGTACTGAACGTGACCGTCTGGTCTGATTTTACCCTCGCTGCCAGAAACGAAGACCTGGCACACTCCATAGACTATGCACAACTGGCGGAAGACCTGAAAGGGTTTATCCGCCTTTCTTGTTTCCAGCTGGAAGAAACCCTGGTGTACCGCTGCGCCGAACGCATTCTCGGGAATTATCCCAAGGCTCAGGCCGTCGAGGTTTCCGTCAGAAAGCCGTGCGCCATCCCTGATTGCGTCGGGGCAGAATCATCCATTAGGATGCGACGCTAAGCTAGAGATAAAACAAGAGATTAAGCAAGAAGCGCCCCTCCGTTAGGAGAGGCGCTTTGCTTGTGATGAGGGGACGAAGGAGAAAGTTCTTTTACAACGTTCAATCAGGAGCGAAAGGAACGATAGCGAAGCGCCTCGGACAGGTCCAGAATTTCGACGGCAGGAGCCCCGCGAAGGTCAGCTATGGTCCGTCCCACCTTCAGGAGCCTGAAGTAGCCTCGTGCACTCAAGCCCATCTTGTCGGCGGCAGATATGGCAAAACGCTCGGTAGCTGCAGACAACCTGCAGAACGATTTCGCCGCTTCGGACGACATTTCCGCATTGGTCTTGAAAGGGAGATTCTTAAAGCGATCCCTCTGCAAGGCCCTAGCCTCACAGACCCGCTTGCGAATGTCTGCAGAAGTCTCAGATATAGTGGCCCCGCTGGCAAACTGGGATGCCTCCACAGAGGGCACACTGACCTGGATATCGATACGATCCAGCAGCGGTCCCGAAATTTTTTCCTGATACCGCTTGCGGGCTTCCGGCAGGCACGTACAGCTCCGTTTTGCATCCATGGCATAGCCACAGGGGCAAGGATTCATGGCAGCCCCCATCATAAAACGAGCAGGCCACACGACCGTTCCGCTAGCCCGGCTCACCGAAATGAGTCCCTCTTCCATCGGTTCTCGCAAAGCCTCCAGGACACTGCGGTTGAATTCGGGGAGTTCATCAAGAAACAAAACGCCATTATGAGCCATGCTAGCCTCCCCAGGCCGCAAATGCACGCCGCCCCCAACAAGAGACACCATAGACGCCGAATGGTGTGGCGTCCGGATAGGACGAACCATTACCGGCTTAAAGCATTCCATATCCCCTGCAGCCCTTGCGCAGGAATGTATGCGGGTCGTCTCGAGAATTTCCTCATCCGTCATTTCGGGGAGGATTCCCGGAAGGCATTTGGCACATAATGATTTTCCCGCACCGGGAGAACCAACCAACAGGAAATTATGGGCTCCGGCAGCAGCCACCTCAAGAGCTCTTTTGACCCCTTCCATCCCGATGACATTCTTAAAGTCTGGTATTCCCTGTATGCAGGCATACCCCTGTCCAGCGCCCCTCTCCGCTCCATGCGCGGCAGCCAGTCCCGCCGCCGAAACAGCCTTAGACACAGCCCCCTTTTCTAACACACCAACGCATTCCCTTAGGGAATCCGCACACACGTACCGCACACCTTCTACAAGACGCACCTCCCGTTCGTTCCCCCGAGGCACCACAAGAACGTCTCTCTTGCGATCAGGGAGACTCATGGCCACCGAAAGGACTCCACGAACAGGCTTCAGCAAACCATCTAGGGAAAGTTCCCCCACAAACACCAACCGTTCCAAATCAGGAACTTCAATTTCGCCGGTAGCCACAAGAAGACCGATAGCCAACGGCAGGTCAAGGGCACTGCCCTCCTTCCGCAAATCCGCGGGCGACAAGTTCACCGTCGTTCGGAAACCTGTCACCACCTTATCTATGGAACGGATGGCCGAGACCACTCGTTCCCTAGATTCCCTTACCGCATTGTCAGGTAATCCAACCAAAGTAAAACCCGGCAGCCCCTGAGAGGCGTCGACCTCGACGCTTACGGGAACAGCCTTTATTCCAAACAGGCAGTAAGAACGGATTCTATGGAACAAGAGAACCTTCCTAGGCCATGGCGGCCTGATAGCGTTCAAGAACACAGTTTTCGATGTGCTCACGGAGCTGGCGGGTAACGGGAGAGCAAATGGTGCGGAATTCCTCGCCCTTATAGAAAGGATCGTTCGGATAGCCCACAAACATACCGTTTTCACCATCCATCACACGAAGACCACGAATCAACATCTGGTCATTCAGGACTACGGTGGCAAGCCCCTTAATATGTCCCATGCTAGGTCCTTCCTTAAAAGGGAAAACCTGGACACTGGTGACTGCAAGACAATCAAACTGACTTGTTGCCTGTTTGACTTCACTTTCTTTTATCTGTTCTGCCATAAAGACCTCCTAAGTCATTGGCGTTAACTTATCCAACATCTAACGGTTTACCAGAACCGTCCGATGACGCCCCCCTTAATGCAAAAGCCATGCCAAATACAAAAACGCCCTTTTTCATCAAAAAAAGGCATTCCCATTTTTTCATTCTAAATTAAGCAGCGATTAATCACTGATTAATCAGTGATTATCTATCTTATAGCCATGCTTCTTAATGCAAATCTAAACTGGCCTCAGAATCAGGGAAAAGTTCTCCCCTCAGTCCTTGCCGACGTAGAAATCAGCGCCGACTATTTTACCGTCAGCTTTACCATCGAGGAACCCGACACCTGCTTCCGTGCCGAAGTGCAAGAAGACAACGGCCGCAGTTGGGAAGATTCCTGCGTAGAAATTTTCCTGCAGAACCCAGCAAACCCCAGCGAGTACTTCAACTTCGAAACGACAAGCCGAGGTTTCCTGCTGGCAGCCCACGGGCCAGATCGCAACAACCGTACCACCCTGTCCCAGGAAGACATCAACAAGGTCATCCGCACAAAGCAAGTGGCCAGCGTCGCCGGGAACCTGGTCTGCTGGGGAATGACCGTACAGATTCCCGCCAGCCTCTTCGGGCTGAATTCATTTGTCGGAAAGTCTCTTCGTGGCAACCTCTATAAATGCGGCGACAAGTCCCAGTCGCCCCACTATCTGAGCGCCTTCCCCGTAGAAACAGAAAAGCCGGATTTTCACCGGCCCGAATTCTTCAGAGAATTTGTATAAAGTGCGCGGCGATTACTGCCGCGTTTTTTATTTCATCTTGATTTTCATTTCGAAGACCTGACGTCCTGTCTCATCTTCAATCTTCATGTAGGTGGCGCCCTTGTGGTCCGCACGGAAAATCTTCAGCAGAGTTCCTTCCATGGACTCTCCCAAAAAATGGACTTCCATTTCGGAGGGAGTACAAAGTTCCCAGTCTGCAGAAGAGAACACGTTCATCGACAATTCGATGTACTTGATGTTGTTCATATGATGAGACATGTCCAGATGCTGAGGCAGAACCCGCTGCTGGTAAATCTCTTCGTACTCATCGGGAGTCACTTCGAACTTGGTAAACTTGTCATCGAGGACCTGTTCCGGGAAACCCTCTGTAGGAAAGCCCACCGTAGAAAGTTTCATGGGACGATGACGTACCAAATCCAGGCAGCAGGCCTCCTGTACGGCCAACACAATGGGTTCGCCCTCGGTTGTGGTAATGGCGGTACTTTCATAAGTTCGAATCAGGCTGTTACTTGTAGGGTATGAAGTCGTCACCACCTTATCACCCCAGAACGGGCGCTGGAAAAATTTCAGTTTGGCCTTGGAAATAACCCAATAGCCGCCCTTTTCCTTTACGAAAAAATTATCCTGTTTGAGTTTCCCCAGATTTTCACAGAGGTTATCCTGGACCATAAGAACCGTCTGGGCCACGCCCATTTTCCCGGACACGTCAATATAAGCCGACGTAACGGTACGGGGCTTCTGAAAAACAAGGGGATTTTTTGCGAGAGAATAAATATCAATCATGGCAGTGAAGAGTGAAGAGTGAATAGTTTACTTGATTAATATATATGCAAAAAAGAAAAAGTACCGGCAAAAATGTCGGTACTTCCTGAAAAAGTTTCGTTCGCGAGGCCGCGACGTTCAACTCTTAGATCTTTTTAAGAACCAAGAGATGGCCAGGAGCCTTGTTGGGATCCAGACGGACGAAGTTCTTGTTGCCGCGCCAGACGAAGGATTCGTCGGTGAGCAAGTCCTTCAGGAAGAAGAAGGAATCTTCGTTCAGGCCGAGCTTAGACATATCCAGTTCCACCATGCCTTCCTGGGCGTTGTCCATGTCCATGTTGCAGACGAACAGGAGAACGTCTTCGCCAGACTTCTTGGAGTAAACCATGAGCTGGTCGTTGGCGCAGTAGTGGAAGTCCAGGTTGTCGTATTCCTGGAGAGCCGGATGTTCAAGGCGGGCAGTGTTCACGCGGCGGACGAAGTCCTGGATGCCGGGGCCGGCCCAGTTGTGAACCTTGTACTGGTACTTTTCGGAATCCTGCAGTTCTTCCTTGATGGGAGACGGAATGTTTTCGCAGAGTTCGTAACCGTTATACATACCGGTAAGGCTGGAAAGGGTACCAGCCAGGAAGTAGCGCTGCTTGAAGGCATTTGCACCCTTGTAAGCCAGATACTTGGGGAAGATGTCCGGTGTGGTCGGGAAGAAGATGCCGCGCATGTATTCCTTGGCGTCGGACTGGGTCAGTTCCTTCAGGTACTGTTCGAATTCCCACTTGGCGCTACGCCATGCGAAGTAGGTGTAGCTCATGTCGAAGCCAGCCTTGGCCAGGCGATGCATCATCTTGGGACGGGTGAAGGCTTCTGCCAGGAACACCAGTTCCGGACGCTTTTCCTTGACGTCGGCGATGAGCCATTCCCAGAACGGGAAGGGCTTGGTGTGCGGGTTATCGATACGGAAGATTTCCACGCCCTTGTCGGCCCAGAACAGGATGATGTTTTCGATTTCCTGCCAGAGTTCCTTGTAGTTCTTGTTGTAGTAGTCGAAGGGGTAAATGTCTTCGTACTTCTTGGGCGGGTTTTCAGCAAACTTGATGGAGCCATCAGGTTCGTGGTAGAACCATTCCGGATGTTCCTTAACGTAGGGGTGATCCGGGGAGCAGTTCAAGGCGATGTCCAGAGCCAGGCGCAAACCCTTGGAGCGTGCAGCCTTGGCAAAATGTTCAAAGTCCTTCATGGAGCCCAGTTCAGGGTCGGTAGCATAGTGGCCGCCGAACTTATTACCCACTGCGTAGGGGCAACCCGGTTCCAGGGGCTTACCCTTCTTGTCGGTCTTGGCGTGGAGGGCGTTGTTGGCACCCTTACGGTTGGTGACACCAATGGGGTGAATGGGAACCAGGTAAACTGTATCGAAGCCGAGGTCAGCGATGTAGTCCAGCTGCTTTTCGCAGTCCTTCCAGGTAGCGCTCTTGGTGGCGTCGGTACCCTGGGACTTGGGCCACATTTCGTACCAAGTACCGGTACGTGCATAAGCCGGGTCAACGCGGAGCTTCATCACCGGGCTTTCGGTGGGCTTGTCCTTGGGCTCGATGGTCCAGGCGCAAACCTTGTATTCGTAATAGCCGATGTTGTTGACGGTAAAGGAACCTTCCCAGAGGTCGTTGTCAACGAAATGCATGGGAGCCTGTTCCCACTTGACGGCGGCAGGCTTTGCTGCGGCCTTGGCGGTCTTCTTGGCCTTGCCTTCTACGGGGACATGTCGGTAAAAAATTGCGGCGTCATACTTCTCGTGGCTGTGGCGGAAAATGTCTGCCTGCACGGTCACGGAATCACCCGGTTCGCGCTTGATCATGAAACGGCCGCCCTCGATGTTCGGGCGGATATTCTCGATAACGAGATTGTCTTTTAAAGTAGGAATCATTGCCATAGTGCTATAAAATTAGAAAGGTTAAAGGATAATGGTTATAGACGTTCCATCAAAGTTATAGAAAAAAGGCACCCACCAGGATGCCTTTAAAAGTCTGCGTTGTTTCCTTGCGATCTTACTTACTCAAACGAAGGACCTGGGCTTCCTTGATTCGGAGGACTCTTTCCGTCTTGCCCAGATTCAGTTCAAAGCGGGCAAAGGGATCGTTCACTTCGGGAGTAAATTCAATCTCGATAGACTGACCGGTCTGTGCCACTTCCTTGTGTTCCGAGAAGCCAACCGCTTCGTAAGTGGAGTAGGAACCGATTCTAACCGTAATCTCACCTTCCACTTCAGACCAGATGGTAAAGATACACTTGTACTTGACACCGGCAATGAGAGCCACATTCTCCTGCATGAGCTGAACGCTGTAGGAGTAGTTGCCACCCTTGGTCACGTTCACCTTCATGATACGGTCGCCACTCCTTTCGGTAACGATAGCGGTGTCGGCCTTGCCGCCAAGCTGGGTCTTGAAGATCCAATCGGTGGTAAAGGGAGACTTGAAGTTTCCATTGATCAAGGTGTTCTCGCCAAGACCTGCAGCGATATTCTTCCAGATGTCGTTCACGTAGTCCATGCGTTCCACATTTTCGACACCGGCCGTATCAGCTTCGCCAACTTCCAGGTACTTATAGCGCAGCGGCTGGAAGCTAGGAATGAAGCGGTTATTCAGAGAATCCCAAAGGGCCGCGTTATTCTTTTCGTCGATGAGGATAACGCCGTCAGACAAATCAGCCTTGGAGAAGTCAAGACCGTCAGCGAACTTCTTGACGCGGAACTCCACCTGCAGGTTTGCCACATTCTTCGCGGAATCGATTTCAATCTGGGAATAATGATAGCGCAACTGCAAAGCCTGGAAGTGAGACAGGCTAAAGATAAAGGGAACATACTTACCATCGCGCAGCACTCGGCCATAAACCTTGCCGGCCTTATGGGGCTTGAAGGAAACACCAATTTCCTTCAGGTAGAAGTCCGATTCAGGCAACAGGTCGATCTTGCTGAAATCTTCTTCAACAAAGGACTGTTCCGTAAAGGAAATAGGCATGGTTTCCACGTCGGACCCTTCGTAGGGCCAGACCGTCAGACCGCGGGTCAATATGGTGTCCGTCACACTGACGTAAATGCTGTTGTATGTACGGACATTCGTCAGTTCCAGTGCAAAGGTATCCAGAATCACAGCACTATCGCTGGAGGAAGCCTTTGTAAGCGCACGGGCGGCAGTACCCTTATCGTAATCCACAACAAAGCTAGCGGTAAGCGGCAGGGACACAGGTTCTTCCGGTTCCGGAAGAATGGAATCATCCGGAGTAATCACGGGAATAGAATCCTGTCCCGTGGTATCCCCATCGGCGATAGGATTATCCAGGGACGGGTTGCCAATTTCTATACCAGCGACAGACTTGTCATCGGCACAGGCGACCAACGACAAACCAGTTAGCATCAAGCTGGCGAAAGCGGCTATGGACAAAAAGAAACGCATCACACTCCTCGAGTCAGCGGGAACAGCTGAATGTTGATTTGTACAACCTCTTCAGCTTCTCCGGCTTTTGCAGAGAAATCTAGTAGTTCTTTTCGCATAAGTTGCAAATGTTTCTTCAAATTAACGAAATCAGAGCGCTTAATTCCAAAAGTCAAGGCGGAAACGTCCCTTTCGGCACCCGGAAGGTCGTTCAGCATCTTGTTTGAAAGGCTAAGCATCTGGTTGTGGTACATCTTGACCACAACATCCTGGACTTCGTCGTCGGTCGTAATCAGCGGATTACTCTGTCTATAACCGTTAGCGGTCTTTACCAGCAGACCCAACTCCAACAGCAAGTTCAGGGATTCAGTCACCTGCGCCGGGGTAATCAAGCCACGGAGACGCTTGGAAATCTGGTCGGGGATAGGACGGAAATCCTTGAGTCCCACCATTTCCAGAATTGCGGAATGATGCCATTCCTTAAAAATTCGAAGCTGAGCCTTGTCCATCTTGTGCAGCTTGGAGCGAGGGCTTGCCTTGATCAACTGGGCGTAGTAGATTTTCTTGTCTTCGTCAGTTGTCGCCTGGTTAAAGAAAACCAGACTTTCAAAATATGCGGCACGTTGATTCTCGAGACCGAGACCGTGGATAAGCTTGGTAGCAGTGTTCTTTGTGATGTTACGCTTGCCGTCGATGGCAAGTTTCAGATGAGCATGACTAGAAAGCCCGGCCTTTTCGGCAAAAAAACGCAAACTGAAGGCCGCAGTGGTCTTCTTCTTATACTCGTAATAGTCCCTAAGGTACACCCTGTAATTGGTGTACTGCAGAACATCAGGTTCTACGAGGATATTTTCTTTCCCATTTTCCATACTTAGAAAGATAGAAGAGTGCGCCTCAATATTGAAAAAATAATCTCTTTTTGTTGTTTACTCGAGTAAACATTCTGTAACCAGAAAAACAATTCCTAACCATCGCGGGCAAGCCTTGAAAAACGGACATGATCCACGAAAATCCCGTTTTTTAGCTCAAAATCGCGACATATACCCTCTTCGCGGAACCCACAGCGGCGAGCCACCCCCTGACTTTTGGGATTTTCCACCGAGGCGAAAAGTTCCAATCGGTTTAACCGCAGAGTGTCAAGGGCAAACCTACAAAGGCACTCCAGGGATTCCGTCATGAGACCGCGACCGGTAAATTCCCTGAACAGCCAATAACTCAAGGTGGCAGAATGGTTCCCCATGTTCACGTCCATCATCAGGAAGCCTGCCAGGTTCCCGACGGAGTTTTCGGCAACGTTCGCAATGGAGTTCGAGCCGCCTTCTGCCGTTTCGAAGATCTGCCAACAGCCGCCCTGGGACAAGTGAGCCTGCAGACACCAGGAGCGGGCCCTCTTTCTAAGATCCGCAGGAGACGTTTCCGCAATCCAGGGTAAGTGTTCCAGAAGAAATTCCCGGGAACCGCAAATCTTTTGGTACAGCGCGTCAGACGCCGCCTCGTCCAGTTCCCGCAGGCCAACAAGCGTTACCCGCGCCCCCTTCAGGTTCGCGGTTTCAAACACCTCGGAAAAATGTTCCTCAAAAGAATCCATGCCTTAAAGTTAGAAACTCACCACCCGGCATTCCACCGTATAAAAAAAAGCCGGCGCAGATATACCGCACCGACCTTTCTCTCTCAGTGTTAAACTTAACCGTAAACGTAACCTAGAACAGCTGCAATCACGGAAAGAACGACAATCTGTTTGACAATGAAAAGTTCATGTGACTTCATATTGGTTCCTCAAGTTCTACGAATGAGAAAATACAAAGTCAATTTCAGGAAAACAACGAATGTAAGAAGATAATCACAAAAAGACATCCCGGGTGTGAACTATATCAAAACCACGGGATGCTTAACTTTTTTTTACAATTTTCGCCGTTAAAATTTCATATTTAGGCGCGACCGTCTTACTTCCGCATTCTCTTCTTGATCAGGAACAGACCACCCACAATCATGGAAGCACCCAGGATCAACGAGATAACAGCACTGCGGGTAAAGCCCGCAATAATAAAGGTCACGAAGGAAACGCTGGCCACGTAAAGTACGTAGGGCAGCTGCGTATTCACATGGTTCACATGTTCGCACTGAGCGCCGGCGCTGGCCATGATGGTCGTATCCGAAATGGGAGAGCAATGGTCTCCGCAAACGGCACCAGCCATACATGCAGAAATAGAAATCACCATGAGGCTGTAGTCAACACCGCCAAAGGCTGCCACCACGATAGGAATCAGGATGCCGAAAGTCCCCCAGGATGTTCCCGTCGCAAAAGCCAGGAATGCCGCAATGACAAAGATGATGGCGGGCATGAAATTCATGAAACTCGCCGCACTGCCGCTTACGACACCGGCAACAAATTCCTTTGCACCAAGAGTATCTGTTACGCCCTTCAAGGTCCAGGCGAGACTCAGAATAAGAATGGCAGGAACCATGGCCTTGAAACCAGCCGGCAGACATTCCATGCACTTGCCAAAGCGAAGTACACCGCGAGACACATACAAAATAACAGTCAGTACAAGAGCAGCGAAGGAACCCAACACAAGACCGATAGAAGCATCGCTTGCACCGAACGCATCCACAAAGCCCTTGGCCTCCTTACCACTGGCAAAGAATCCACCTGTATAAATCATACCGATGGTACAAAAGACAATGAGCAGCACAATGGGGAGCACCAGGTCCATCACCTTGCCACGACCTTCAGGAACGACAGGTTCTTCCCTTTTCGCAGCAGCGATTTCAACGGCGGACTCAAACTTCTTCATGGCACCGAAATCGATTTTCCAAAAAACAACCAGGAAAATGGCAAGCAAGGTAAACAGGGCGTAAAAATTAAAGGGAATCGCCTTGATGAAAAGTCCCAGTCCATCTTCGCCTTCCACAAAGCCCGACACAGCGGCAGCCCAGGAACTGATGGGGGCAATAATGCAGACCGGGGCCGCAGTAGAATCGATAAGGTAAGAAAGCTTTTCGTGACTGACCTTGTACTTGTCGGTAATGGGGCGCATAACGCTACCCACCGTAAGGCAGTTAAAATAATCGTCAATAAAAATCAGGATGCCAAGACAGATCGTGGCCAGCTGGGCTCCCGTCTTTGTCTTGATGCGCTTCTTGGCCCACTCACCAAAGGCTGCCGAACCACCCACACGATTCATGAGGGCGACCATGGTTCCAAGAATGACTAGGAACAGGAGGATGCCTACGTTCCAGGGATCAGAGACCTTGGCTACAAGGCCATTCTTGAAAATGGAATCCAAAAAAGTCGGAAAGCTACCCTGGCTAATGAAAAGGGCGCCAATCACCACACCGGCAAAAAGCGAAGAATAGACTTCCTTTGTCAGCAAGGCAAGGGCAATAGCCACAATCGGGGGAACCAGAGCCCAGAAAGTTCCGCTAGCAAAAATCCACTGTTCCATATTAAGGTTCCTTTTCTAAACTGGCGAGGGGTTGCTTGATGCCAGATTCTTCCAGCTTTTCAAGGACGGCAATTGCGTAGTTCAAGGCATCTAGTGCCCTTGAATTGGCGTACACCTTCATATCATTCAGGGCCATTATGGCCCTTACGTTATCCATCTTTTTTTCGCTCATACAATCTCCTTTGAACGAAGTCTTAAAAATCAAACATCCTTACCGCGGTAAGCCATAATGGCCAGCACCACAAAACTCCCTGCGATGATTCCGATCAAGGGCAAGTCGGCCTGGTTCATCAGGAACATCTTGAAAAGTTTAACCGCCTGTGAACTGATGAAAGCATAACCAGCAGAACACAGGATCACGAACAAGGCGAAACGGCCCACAAAGGGCACGCTCCTGGTAATCTTCTTGAAGTAGCCATTGATGGATGCGCCATAAATCATTAGAAGCGTGGCGATGATACCCACCGAAATAGAATCCATGTGGAATCTGAGAAAGCCTGCAAACTCGTGGATGTAGTGATTCATGCCCCTAATCTAAAACAGATTAGGAAGTATGTCAACCGAGGAGTTGTCGATAAACCGCAGAGGCTTGTTCGGGAATAATTTGCGCCAGGCCTCTTCGGAATCCTTGTCCTTCTGCAGTTCCATGCGGCGCAAGGCATCGGCCTCGTTCATATTGCGGTTCTTGGTAAGGCGCTGGAGACGCACTTCTGGCGAGGCCATGACCACCCAGATTTCAGACAGATGTTCCACCAGCTCAGGGACATTCTCGAAAAGGGCGGCCTCCACAAAGTCGGGATTTTCCTTGATGAGGTAGGAAGTCAAAACCGGATAGACCAGATTTTCTAGGCGGAGTCGGGCGCCCGCATCCCTAAAAATCAGGTCGGCAAAAAAATTGCGGTTCACGCCGGATTCCGTCAGCGATTCCGGGCCGAATTCGTTGGCGATGGCTGAGCGCAATTCACCATGGTCGCGGTACAGCTGATGCACGGCCAGGTCTGCATCGATTACACGGATTTTACGTTCGCGGAGCTTGTGTCCTACGAAGGATTTTCCTGCACCAATCTGACCTGTTATACCGATCATAATTACCGCTAAAAATCAAGGGCTACTTGCCCAAGGCAATCATGCAAAGACCCGTGATGATGCCGAAGAGGGCGGCCCACTTCAGCGGACTCTTGCGTTCCTTGAACAGCACGAGACCCGCCACGAAACCAATAAGCACGCTGGAACGGCGGAACACCGTAATCAACGAAATCAAGGCATCGGGGTTGCTCACCGCCAAGAAATAACAGCGGTCAGCTACCGTCAACAGAACCGCCACCAGAAGGAATGTCCAGCGGAACTTGAAAGGCGTGGTGGTCTTGCGCTTGGGGAACCAGGTAATGGCGCAAACTGCAAATTGCCACAGAAGCATGTAGATGCTGAACCACACCTGCACCGTCGTCGGCTCGAAATCCATACGCTGCAAGATAAACTTGTCGTAGGCGCCACTGCAAGCCGCAAGCATTGTGCCCAGGACCATGCAGATCACCCAGCCGTTGCTAAAGAAATGTCCCATTTCCTTTCGGCCAGCCAGGCTCAGCGCCACATAGCTGCAAAGGCACACCGCCACACCGGCCCACTGCATGGCAAAGGGGCGTTCCCCCATCAAGGTCACCGCCAGGAAGATGGTAAAGACAGGCGCCAGCGCGCGAATCGTCGTTGCAATAGAAAGAGGCAAATGGGCCAGGGCGTTGTAAGTCAGAATCCAGCTTCCGCCCACAATCATGGCCTTACCCGCCAAAAAAAGATGACTCTGCCAGGGAAGACTCTGACAATTTCCCGTAAAAAGAACCGGAAGCATGAGCAAGGCATAAAATGCGCTGCACATGAAGAGCACGGGCCGTACAGCATTCCCCTGGACCGACTTTTTCTTGGCCAGGTCGTAAAATCCTAAAAAAATGGCCGAGGCGAGGGCCAAAATCAACCATGACATAACGCACACAATGTAGAAATCCCACTTGAAAACCCCAAGGTTTAAACTATTTTTAAGATAATCTTAACATAAAAGGAGCCCCACATGGGTATCAAAGGAAAAGCAACATCCCTGATCGAAGAATTCAAGGCCTTCGCATTCAAGGGCAACATCGTCGACATGGCTATCGGTGTGATCATCGGTGGTGCATTCGGTAAGATCGTCACTTCTTTCGTTAACGACATCGTGATGCCGGGCGTTACCGCTCTCATCGCCATGGGTGGTGCCAAGGACGCAGGCGAAGGCCTCAAGTCCCTCACCTACACTACCGAAGCTGGCGTCGCTATCCCCTACGGTAACTTCATCGGCGGCATCGTCGACTTCCTCATCGTGGCCATCGTGGTCTTCCTCGTCATGAAGAAGTTCCTGGGCTTCATGCAGAACATGCGCAAGGCTGAAGAAAAGCCCGCCGAACCTCCTGCACCGCCGGCTCCTCCTGAACCGTCTGCAGAAGAAAAGCTGCTCACCGAAATCCGCGACCTTCTCAAGAAGTAATAGTCCAACAATCAATTTGATTTTGGTCCGCGATTCACAAGCGCTAACTATGAAAAAGACTGTGGTTCAAACCACAGTCTTTTTTCGTTATAGGAAGTTCCGCTATAAACTCAGTTGGACTTCCGCATCAGCCGTAAAAGGCAAGTCTTCTTTTTGCGGAGTGGCGATCACCACCTGGCATTCCTTTTCGCGGATCAAGTCCGCCACGGCGTTTCGACGATTTACGTCCAGTTCCGCAAAGATATCGTCCAGCAAAAGTATGGGCTTGCTCAGATAGCGGGAAGCCACATCCACAGCGGCGAACCGCATGGCAAGAGCCGCAGAACGGCACTGCCCCTGACTTCCTACAGAACGCATTTCGTAACCGCCAATGCAAACCGCCAGGTCATCGCGATGAGGGCCGGCCATAGTCATCCCCTGCAGTTTCTCGACATATTCAAGGCCTGCCAGCTTGCGGGCAAAAGCCTCCCGCAAGGATTCCTCGGACACTATTTCGTCTTGCGGTTCCGCAGGAGATACTTCATCAAGTTCTTCGCCGTCCAAAAACTCGGCACCATCCAATGCATCCAATTCCTTGAGAATGGAACTCTTGTAGGCGCAGGTAATTTCGTCGACGCCACCCGAAAGCTTGCGGTAATAGCCCGTAATAATCGGAGACATTTCTTCGGTCAAGGTTAGACGAGCCGACCAGAGTTTTGCCCCCAAATCTATAAGTTGCTCCGTCAGAATTTTGAACAGATCCTCGCCGCCCACCACTTCCGCAGCAGACAATCCATTCCTTCGGTCCTGAGCGGCCTTCTTATACTGTTTAAGCCACTGGTTGCGCTGTTGCAGGACACGCTTGTAGCGGCGAAGCACCGCCCCATTGGCCGCCGACCGGTAGCACAGAATTTCATCGAGCCAATGGCGACGCACATCAGGCGCCCCGCGCAAAAGTTCAATGTCGGAAGGCTGCATAATCACCGCCGGGCAACTTCCAAAAAGTGCCGCAGCGGATTTCAGGCTTTCGCCATTTTCACGGACTTCGGCACCCCGCCTATGCACGCGGATTCCCCGATTCCTTTCCATGCCATTATCTTCAAAATGCCCCCGCAGGATCATTTCGTCGCACTTCCAGGAAATCGCTTCCTTCAGGTCCTTCGCCCTAAAGGAGAATCCTTGGGCCAGCAGGTGGATCGCCTCGAGGATCGTAGTCTTGCCGCATCCGTTAGGTCCGTAAACGACAGTAATGCCGGATCCAAGCTTCTGCTCGAACCCGGACAAGCTCCGCATACAGTTAACGGATACAAAATCAATCACGGAATGAAGCCCCTCAGGCCAAAGCTAAGAGGAGTCCAGAGGTCCGCCTCGGATTCATAGATCAAGGCGTAGTTCACGTCGAAGAGGTACTTCTTCTTGCCAATGCGGATGCGGAACTTGTAGCCCGCGCCAACAGTCCAGTCCAGGTCATCCATACCCAGGCGCAAAGTACCATCGGGAATGATTTCGCATTCAAAGCCCACGCGGCCAGTCCACACATGAAGATCCGGGTCAAAAGCCAGCAAGGTATCCGCCACCTGATAGTCAATGGCTTCCATCCAGGCATACACCGGCTTGCCCATGATGTGGGAACGGTACCCCACACCAATCTGCAGCACCTTGGGGCGAACGCCATCGGAACTGGCCACAGAGTTATCGGTGCTGGTGTTCTTGGACCACTTGGCAGAAAGATTTTCGCTAAAGCTCAAGTTGCGGATCACTACGGAAGTCGACCACTTCTCATTCCACTGACGCAACCAGCTCAAGTTCAAGGTCATGGGGCTGCGGTAATCATCCACCAGTTCAACGCCTTCGAAATATTCAGAAATTCCCATGTTGTCATAGCTCATGGAAAGAGAAAGACCGAAGGCATCTCGGCGGGTGGCACGGTAGGCAAGACCCAAGTACATCATGGTAAAATAGGGCGAAGCGGTTCCAACGGTTTCATCATCTTCGTTAATCACGTCGAAGTTCAGGTCACCGCGATAAAGCATGGCAAAACCCACACCCATACGCTTGCCGATTTTCGTTTCGAGGCCCAGAGAACCACCGGCACGATCCAGGTCGCGCTTTTCGGCATTCAAGTTGTAATTGAAATTCTCACGGAAACCCAGGATGGCCGGATTCCAGTAAGCCGCAGGCATAGAAGCCGTATCGGCAGAACCTGTATTACCACGGCCCAGTTCGCGGGTACCGGCACCCATACGTTCTACAAAACCGTCAAAACTTCCAAGTGTAGCCTTCTTGCCCGCAAAAGCAGGCATTGCGCAAAAGACACACAACAAGAGGACCAGCAACCAAGAGTGCATTCTTTCATCTCTCGTCTGCAGCGAAGCGTTTTCTCTTCTCATTACTTGCGCCCTCCCAAAGTCATGACCTTGCCCCAGCCCACGTTATCGTGGTTGTCCTTTACGCGTACATAGTAGACACCCATGGTGCAGGGGCGCCCAGCCTTGTCGTAACCATCCCAGAAATCCACCTTGGGGTTGGTGCTGCGGGAATTGTCGGCATTGCGGGGGGCATCCTTTACGATAGTGCGAACCTTGCGCATGTCGTAGCTGAACACGTCAATGGTAATCTTGGAATCCTGGCTAACCTTGTAAGACACCAGGGCCTGATCGCCAGCGGTAATCACCGAGGGCACCATGCGGACAGAACCCAGGTTGTCGCCCAGCTTGGCACGATTCAAGATGGTGTTCCAGGTCTTGCCGGAATCAGCCGAAACAGAAACGCCGTTTCCGTAGGTGGACAGAGCCAGGCCTGTGCTGTTCTTTGTCAGGGGGAATGCACAAATAGAAGTGATAATGGCGTCGCGGTCCGTGGCTCCGGTTCCATAGCCGTAAAGCCAGGTGTTCCTGCCGTCATCATCCTGTTCCCAGGCGCGGACACCAGCAGAATCCAGCTTGAAGTAGCCGCTCACAGAAGTCGCAGAGGCACCCACAGCGATAAAAGCAGTCTTTCCAAGGAATGCGATCCCGCTTACGGTATAATCGCCTTCATCATACACTTCCTTCTTTACGGTCTTTCCTGCCGTATCCAAGAAGGCCACCTTCGCAAAATCCTTGGCATCCTTTTTCAGGCGCCACAGCCCACCCTTAATGGAGCCGCTCTTTCTGTAAGAAGTTTCTGCGATAATCTGCAGAGGTTCCCCGCCAATCCAGACACCCGTCACGCGGGAAGAATCCAGGGCAGAAGAGGCCTTCTTCACAGATCCGTCAGAAGAACGTTTCCACAGCCCCTTGGAAGTAGCCATCCACAGGTCACCTGTTTCGGGGTGCAGAGCCACCGCAAAAATGTCGGGGTTCTTCTTGCTGTTAAAGGAATAGCTGGACTTGGCAGAATCAAGAGTTTTCGTTTCGAGATTCAAGGCATAAAAACTCTTCTTCGCGCTGTTTCCAGAAACATCGTAAAGGGCGAGGCCGGCGGAACCGCGGGCAATCCACATCGCCTTGGCAGAAGAATCGTAGGCAAATCCGCTGGAGGCATAAGACATGGCCGAAGAATCGGTATCCTCTAACTTTTCGGGAACCGCAAGGGGCGTCCCGTAAATTTCATCTACACCGCGAACCGAGAAGAATCCCCTGGGCTGCAGGTAGGATTCATCGTCATTCATTCCCACCATCGGGAGGACATAGCCCAACTTACCAGCAAGAATAGAAGGGGTGCGACGACGTTCAGCCATATCGTCCCAGAAAATGCTGTCGTGGACTGCGGTCAGGGAATCATCCATCTGCCCCTGAGAAGATTCAGCCAGGCGAACCGTTCCGTCGCCAGCCACATTCAAAGTCAGAAGGGTAACACCGCTATAAATATCGCCACGGGAAAACACCCACAGCTTACCCGTTTCGGCCGAAGCGTTGACATTCAGCGTGTAGTTACTGAAAAGAGTTTCGGCGGCCAGGGCGGAACCGGCAAGCACCAGGCCTGCAGCCACCAAGCCTTTTAACCTTAAAATACCTTCAGTCCATTTCATAATATAACGTCCCTTTTCTGCTATCTCATATCGATTTCATCGACACCGGGAATGGCCTTGTATCTAAAATCGCTGTCGGAAACTTTCTTCATGACCTTCAGGTTAACGATGTTATACCAGGAACCGTTTCCAGAAGGGTCCATGGTAAACAGGCGCACCGGAGAAAAATCCTTTTGAGACAGCCACACTTCCATCTGGGTGAATTGCCCCGCATACTTCGAAGGGTCCAGTTTCAGTACCCACAACTTCTGGCCACCGAAATTGCCTTCGGTCATTTCCTTGGCGTTGCAGTTCAGGTATTTAAATAGAAGCTCGGAAGGGTGCAGCTGACTGGAAAGATCCTCCACGGCCTTGATCAGGACCTGCTTCTGCTCCACATTGTATTGCCACATGTCGACACCGTCGCTATAGAACTTGATGCCGGCGATATCAAGAACAAACTTATCGCCTTCGGCCACCTTGAGGCTACCCATCTGCGATGCGATATCCGGCGAATCCGCATAAAACACCTGCAGTTTAAAATCCAGGCTCCAGGCCTTACCGGACTTGAACCAGGCCTTGGATTTTTCCATGGCCTGACTTGCAGTCAGGGCAAAAGTCACCTGGGCCAACACCAAAAGAATAGCCACCAGGAATTGGGGTCTAAAGGAACATTTTCTTATCATAGTTATCAAAATTTACAAAAATACCCCCCATAATTTGTATTTCAAATTGTTTTTATGTTGGTCTACGACATTGGATATTGCTATCTTTAGGCGTGAAAATTTAACACCCAGTATTGGAATCACTGTATGCGCAAAATGATTTTGCCCATGGTCGCAATGACCGCCGCATTTGCAACTGCCGCCGACATCGAAGTCCACGGCGACGTGAATTTTGACTACGCCAGCTATTTTGACGAGGATTTTGACCCGGTCAACGCCGGCAACCAGGATATTGACCTTTCCGTAAAGGCAAATCTCGATGAAAACGTGTCTGTCGTCGTTAGCGGAACCACCCACAGCACCCTCGGCGCCACCGAAGAAGACTCTGAAGTCCGCCACGGCAAGGCCCGCGCAACCGCCATGGGCGAAGAAGGCCGCCACAATTCCTTCGAATTCGACGGCGTACAGCTCCGCTGGGACGTTAGCCACGACGTAAGCCTGGTCTTTGGCGACATGACCTACAGCGCAGGTGCATTCAACTACTACTTCTGGCGCGATGCCTCCCGCTACGCCGTAATCATCCGCGAAGAAAGCCTCCGCGGTTTCGGTGCTGAATTCGGCAACGACAAGTACGGCCACGGCGCATTCTACTTCGGCGCCTCCGACAACACCGACCATACCATGGACTTGTTCGTCACCTATGCATTCCCCATGCTGAACCACCCCGACGAACACTTGATCCTTACCCCCAGCCTTGACTGGGTATTCGGCGAAAACATCGGCCGCCCCAACACCTACTCCCTGGGCACCGAAGTGGACTACTCCAAGAGCTACGACAAGTTCAACTACGGCATCTACGCCGTCTGGGGTCTCCACCCGTACAAGGGCAAGGGCGTACACTCCTTCTTGCTGGAACCCAGCATGAACTACGGCGTATTCAACCTGGCCATGACCTACTTCTACGCCATTACCAATAGCGAATACGAAACCGCTCCCCAGCTGTCCACCGACGACCAGAAGCTCTTCGCAATCGAACCCAGCTTTAACCTCCACAAGAAGTACACCATGGGCTTCAGCTACGAACTCCATGACCCTGACACCGAAACCAGCGGCGACAGCTTCCACTTCCTGGGCATGAACCATTACCTGTATCCCACCATGAAGACCGAACTGGTATTCTGGTACGGCTACAACTTTGGCACCAAGAGCGGTCCCTTCGGAGATTCCAAGTTCTCCCTGGGCTTCAGCGGCAAGGCAAACTTCTAAGTTCAGCTAGCTTCGCTCCCTATGCGAATCAAGGCTCTGGATTCAATCCGTGGCATCCTGCTGCTGCAGATGACCCTGGATCACTTCGGAAAGCCCATTTCTCATTACCTATATCAGTGCTTCGGCTTCTTCAGTGCAGCCGAAGGCTTTTTTTTCTTATCGGGTTTTGTAGGCGCCTTGGCAGCCTTCAGCAAGTCTGCCAAGGATCCAAAGCAAACCTGGATGCGCTCCCGCGCATTCAAGATCTGGAAGTACCACAGCATTACGCTGGCAGCGGTCGCCATTGCCGCCTGCACCATCCTGACCCCGATCCGCGAATACTTCAGCAACTTCCCGGAACACCCGGTGCTAGTTAGCCTGTGGTCCATACCCATGGTGAACACGCCGGATTACCTTGACGTCCTGCCCCTTTACGTGGTCTTTCTGCTAATCGGTTCTGCGCTGTTCCCCCAGATGATCCGAGGGAACATTCTCGCCATCTGGTGCGCAAGCGTCGCCCTCTGGATTGCGGGGCAGTACGGCCTGCGGGACACCCTCAACAGCCTGTTCCCCAGATGGATAAACCACGGCTTTTTCGACCCGCTTTGCTGGCAGTTCCTTTATGTGACGGGGGCGGCCATTGCCGCCTGCTGGAAACGTTCCCAGGTCTTTACCCCTACATTCTTCAAAAAATTTGACCGCCTTATCCCGCTATTATTCATTATCCTTGTCTTCCTGTTCCTCTGGAGGCACGAATACATCCCCCTGCAGCAGCCCTCCAAGTTCTGGATAAGCAAGGCCGCAATCGGGCCGTTACGATTCGTCAACTTCATGGTGTTCGTCTCCCTGGTCAGCTGGATTGTCCGCCGCTTCCCCAGCGCACTGGACTTCAAGGTTACCAACGTCATCGGGCGCCACAGTCTAGACGTCTTTACGGCACACATCGTCCTGGTCTACATCTGGCTTGCCACCCCCGGCAGCATCCGTTACCACGAACCATGGAACATAGCCGCCCCCATTGCCGCATGCCTACTGCTGTGGCTCCTGGCAAAGATCCGAGAACCCCGCCAAAAATAAGGCGAACCATCAAGCGCCCCGCAAACAAGGCGAACGCAAATGCCCGCCACAAAAGCAAAGAGCCCCGGTTTTCACCGAGGCTCCTGTTGATTTTAAATCTGCTTCAGACTAAATCAGTCTTGGACTATTACTGACCGAGGTACTTGCGGCCGATACCGAATTCGTCCTTGTATTCGACGTAGTCAGGAACGAAGTCCTTAGCATAGGTGAAGGAGACGTTCACGGAGCACAGGAATTCGTTCATCAACTTACCCTTAGTGCCCTTCTTGATGGGCTGCTTCTTCTTTTCGATCTTTTCGTCGCCCTTCTTGCCAACGAGGACTTCAGCTTCGCACCAGCCACCGCTGACCTTAGCAATTGCTTCCTTACCGTCGGTAGAAACGACCTTGATCTTTTCGGGATCCAGTTCGGTGTTGTTACCGGTAGAGGCCCAGAACTGGAGCTCGCCGTTGAGAGAGCCCGGAGCCATCTTGATGGTGGGCAGAGCCATGACGTAGCCCCACTTGTCAACAAAGCGCTTGCCAGCAGCGTCGGCGATGTTTTCACCGAAGATCAGGAAGTAGCCACGAGTGGTCTTGCGGTTCTTGTTAAGAGCTGCCTTGACCTCTGCATTTTCGGGTGCGACGTATTCGAGGCGGAGCAGGCCGAATTCAGAAACCACCGGATCAGATTCATCCTTGATTTCGGGGAGAGCCTTGGCAACGACGGCGTTTTCTGCTTCGTTACGGAGGGTCTTTACAGAACCTTCGCCGACACCCTTGGACTTTGCATAGACCAGGGCGGTATCGATACGTGCAAAAGCGTTGATGATGGTGTTGAAGTCCACACCGTCCTGAGTAGCCTGCTGCTTACCGACAGTAGCCATCTTGGTGACGTATTCTTCAACAACTTCGGCGTTCTTGACTTCGGGCATGTTGACGCCAGCCTTGTCAAAGTAGCCGCTGATCAAATCGCTGTTAAGATCCTTCTTGGCTTCGATTTCTGCAGCACGGACCAGAGCGAGAGTGAAGTTATCGTAGAATTCGTCAGACACGCTACCCTTCTTCTTTGCTTCCAGGTAGGAGTTGATGGCGTTACGATAACGGCCTTCCTTAAGGTGTTCGTCACCACGCTTTTCGTTGGTTCCCTTGCAACCGACCATCGTAAAGGCGACGGCAGCAGCCAGAGAGGCAAGAAAGATCTTCTTCATTTTGTTTTCCTTCAGCCAATAGGGCTTTGTAAGTGTTTTATAAGCTTTTGCACCAAAAATTTGAATTTGGGCGTATACTTCTTAAAAATAATTAAATAAATTTATACCAACCTTTGGGTATAAGTAAAATTTTATTAGGAGTAATCTCTTAGGCATGAACATTCTTGTCGTAAGCCCGGAAGCAGGCAATTGGAGGCGCACGAGCCCCCTGGCAACCGCAGTCAACCGCATGACAGACGCATTCGCATGTGCCGGTGCCAAGGTTTTGACCTGCTCCCCGTTCTACAAGGAGCTGATGGTCGATGTAGATTCCTACAAGTGCATCTTTACAGGAACCGAAAAACTTCAGAACAAGCCCTACGAGATCTGGGTATCCGAAAAGGACCCCCTCCACACCTACATATACAACCAGGAATTTTTTGACAGACCCCACGTGTACGGCCCTCCCGACGAGCGCCCCTACACCGACAACCACCTGCGTTTCGCCTTTTTGGCCTCCGCAGCGCTAGCCTACGCCGAAGCCTCCAACTTCGCCTGCCAGGCCATCATGGGTCACGAATGGGGCGGCGCCCTTGCCGGCACCCTGGCAAGGACTCTGTACACCAGCTACGCCGCCGACATCCCCTTCTTCTTCAACATCCATAACATCACCTACGACTTCCACGTATCCTCCAGCGAAATCGAGAAGATCGGCCTCCCCCGCGAAGACTACAACATGGACGGCTACGAGTTCTGGGGCAAGGTGAGCCTGTTGAAGGCCGGCATCCTGTATGCCACCAAGGTATTGTTCCCCTCGCCGGGTTACCGCGACGCCATGCTGAACACCAACCTGCCCGGCGGTCTTAGCGGATTCCTGAACCGCAACGCCGACAAGCTGATTGGCGTGCAGTTCGGTGTAAGCTACCAGGTATGGGATTTCAACGACCAGGACTGCCTCCCCATCAAGGAAGCAAAGCGCAGAGCCAGGGCCAACCTGCAGCAGCAGTTGGGCATCGTCTTTAAAGACAAGATGGTTATCTACGTCCACCTGGATTCCGAAGCGGGCAACACTTCCGAGACCTTGGCCACCATCCTTTCGGACGTGGCACACCTCGACGTATTCCTTATCGTCGGAACTTCGTCCAGGAACAACGCCGACTGGAACTACTACAAGGAATTCGCCACGCAGTACCCCGACGTCATGTACCTGCTGGATTTGGATAAATTCATGGGTGACGCCACAAGGCTCCGCGACACGCTGGCCGGTTCCGACGTCCTGTTCGCCGCCAACCTGAGAGAACCCTCTTCTTCGATCATCTTGAAAGCCATGGCCGCGGGAACACTCCCCCTGACCGGACGCACCGTAGGCGTTTCTACCATGCTGACCACCTACAGCCTCGAGACTGCAGGCGAAGCCAACGCCTTCCTGGTTGACGACGCCAACGCACCCCACCAGATGCTGCGCTGCGTCAAGGACGCCGAGAACGTCTACAAGACCGAGACCGCCGACTGGGACAAGTGCGTCGTGAACGCCTACAGCGGATTCCACTACGAATGGTGCAGAACCATCTCCAAGTACCTGCTGATCCTTGGCGAACTTGGACTGCAGCCCAAGGCATAAAGAACAAATTCTTAAACGTAAAGCAGAAGTTTGTTTCCCGAGCAAAAGGGAAAGGAGTCTAGAGGGAGGGGAAAGCCCCTCCCTTTACATAAAAAAAAGACAGGCCATACGACCTGTCTTTTTTAGTGGAGCCTCTCGGGCTTGAACCGAGGACCGGCGGGTTATGAGTCCGCTGCTCTAACCAACTGAGCTAAAGCTCCGGTACGCCTTGCGACGTTGGGGTGTAATATAGTAAAAAAAATGGTTCTAGAAGAAACCGTGACGTAAATAAGTTCTTCTTTTGCAGACGAAAATTGCGGACAGCACACCCAATTAAAGAATTTTTAATAAACCAAACACTTAAACTAGAATTTTAATTTATATTTTAGGTTAATCAAAAAAAAGGAGAACATGAGGATATGAAATGCAAATCGTCTACGCCACTAAAGAGTTGGCAACATGCGCCGGCGACAAATCATTCGCGGTAAAAAAACTAGGCCAGCGTCGAGCGAACGTTTACTGGGCTAGACTTGAAACTCTTAAACAAGCTTGCGATTTGGGAGAATTAAAGAATATGCCCGGCCGTTTTCACGAACTGACAGGAAATCGCGCAGGGCAATGGGCTTGCGATTTGGACCACCCTTATAGGCTTATTTTCAAACCATTAATCAACAACGAAGGAAATATCGTCGGTTTAATTGTAGAGCAAACGGTCTCAATCATGGAAATTGTTGATTACCATAAGTAGGATTTTATATGAACGTATATCATTGTGGCGAACTTGCTGTAATTTTCCCTCCAGGACGCGATCTAGCAGAAAAAATTCAAGAAATGGGAATGGACGCAAACGACCTGGCCGCTCGCATGGGCTACACGCCCAAGGCGGTGAACGACATTTTACAAGGGAACGTCCGCATCGTCTCCGAAGTCGCATTTCTCTTGGAAATGGTGACCAACATTCCCTCCAGCTATTGGCTTCGTCGACAAGTCAGTTACGACGAATACCTCATTCGCGAAAAAGTCAAGGCAAGCCTCGGAAACCAGCCCCTTTGGAAAAAATCCTTCCCGGCAGAAGCATGCGCGAGAAACTGGATCGAAAAAGCTCCCGAGGGCAAATCCAAAACCGAAACCACCGCCAACGAAGTCCACACGCTACTAAAGTTTTTTGCAGTGGGAACCCCGCAGGCCTGGGACCGCTATTACAAGGACGCACGTCTAAAAGTCGCCTTCAGGATTTCCCTGGCAGAGGTGAAAGACCCTTACGCCATGTCCATGTGGATTCGCCGGGGAGAAATCCTTTCTGACGAAGACCCCATGGAACCGCAAGACCACAAGGCTGTTCGCAAGAAACTAAAGCAGCATCTTCCCGAAATTATTGATTTTGCAGCGGCAAACAAAGCCCTTCCCGAAAGCGCAAAGGACATTACCTACAACACTCCCGAAGCCGACGTAGTTGACGATTGCATGACCGGGCTTGCAGAGCTTTGCCGCAAAATCGGAATTCGCATTCTTTTTGTACAGAACTTCAAGACAGCACCCGTCCATGGAATGTACCGCTGGTACAAGGACGTCCCCACAATTCAGCTACACGACCGCTTCAAGAGCCGCGAAGCCATGTGGCACACGTTCTTCCATGAACTCGCCCACGTTCTATACCACGGCAAAAAAGGAATCTGTCTGCAAAATGTCGATATTACCCACCACCATCCCGAAAAGGAAGAAGAAGCCAATTGCTTCGCACAAAAATGCATGGCGGAGGCGGGATTTGTGGATGGCTAGGATTGACGGGGAGGATTGCGTTCAATTATCTTGAATAAGTAACGACTTTATGGTTGGCTGCTTTGAGCTGCCAACCTTTTTCTTTTGCTTTTTAATTATATTCTCCTTGACATAGTTCTCCGCTGCGCAAGTGACGAAGGACGCAAAATTTAACGTAGAGTTAGCTCTTATCCGTTAGTCAGAAATCGGCAAAATTTCAAAACCACAAAGGATAAGGCGGACACTCACGTCCAGAAATGGGCGTGGGTCGTTTGTGCTTATTGTGGTATGGCTTTGCCGAGCCTCTGACTAAATAGGTGCATTCGAGCCCACGCTTTTTTATTTGCTTTTTGCAAAGGGCGTGGCACAAAAATCACCTGCACAGGGCTAACCTCAAAAGAGGAGCCCACATGTTCGAACAGGTTTTCAAGAATATCGACGACATCCTTTGGAAAGAGGGTGGCTGCAGCAACGAATTGGATTACGTGGAACAGACTTCCTGGATCCTTTTCCTCAAGTACCTGGACAACCTGGAAAGCGAACGGGAAGACGAAGCGGCTCTCCGTGGCGAAGATTACGAACGGATCATCGAAAAGAAATTCCGCTGGGAAACCTGGGCGGCACCCAAAACTTCCAAGGGCGAACCGGACCACAACAAGGCCATGACCGGCGACGACCTTATTGATTTCGTGAACGAAAAACTTTTCCCCCACCTGAAGAAGTTCAAGGAAAAGGCTTCCACCGCGGCATCCTTGGAATACAAGATCGGTGAAATTTTCGGGGAACTGAAAAACAAGATTACCAGCGGCTACAACCTCCGTGAAATTCTCTGGTATGCCGACAAGCTCAGCTTCCAGAGTAGCGAAGAAAAGCACGAAATGAGCCACCTATACGAAGACAAGATTCACCGTATGGGTAACGCAGGCCGAAACGGCGGCGAGTATTACACGCCCCGCCCCCTAATTCGAACCATCGTGAAAGTGGTGGACCCCAAAATTGGCGAAACAGTTTACGACGCCGCCTGCGGAAGCGCAGGGTTCCTTTGCGAAGCATACGCCTACATGAAGGAAAAGGTGAAGAACGTTTCCCAAAAGGAAACCTTGCAGACCAGAACCTACTACGGCAAGGAAAAGAAAGGGCTGGCCTACATCATCGGCATCATGAACATGATTCTCCATGGCGTAAGTGCGCCCAACATTCTGCACACCAACACCCTAACCGAGAACATGGCCGCGGTAGAAGAAAAAGACCGCAAGAATGTAATCCTGGCGAACCCGCCCTTCGGTGGCAAGGAACGCGCCGAAGTCCAGCAGAACTTTGAAATCAAGACCAGCGAAACCGCCTACCTGTTTATGCAGCACTTTATGAAGATGCTGAAAGCCGGCGGCAGGGCTGGCGTTGTCATCAAGAACACAGTGCTGAGCAATACGGATAACGCATCCATTGCCTTGCGTAAAAGTCTCCTTGAAAATTGCAACCTCCACACCATCCTGGATTTGCCCAGCGGCGTGTTTACCGGCGCCGGTGTAAAGACCGTGGTGCTGTTCTTTGAAAAGGGCAAGCCCACCGACAAGATTTGGTATTACCAGCCCAACTTCGGCAGAAACCTGGGCAAGACAAATCCCCTGAGTGAAGAGGACCTTGCTGAATTTGTTCAGCTACAAAAGAAAAAGACCGACAGTGAAAATTCCTGGACCATCAAGGTCTCGGATTTGAATGAGAACTACGATCTTTCCGTAAAGAATCCCAATCGCAAAACCGAAGTGGAGCTCCGCGAACCTTCCGAAATTATCGACGAAATGCAACGCCTCAACAAGGAAAGTGAACAACTCCTGAAAGAACTCGTTAAAAGCGTGAAGTAGTTTGCCATCGTCATTCCCGGCTTGACCGGGAATCTAGCAATGCGAGTGTCATCCTGAGCGTAGCGAAGGATCTAGAACAAAAAGGTTTATATGAGTAAGAAGAATGTTGAATGGGAATGGAAGAAACTTGGGGATGTTTGCGAAGTAATTGCAGGTCAATCACCAAAAGGTTCTTCTTACAATAACAATGAAGAAGGAATGGAATTTCACCAAGGAAAGAAATCCTTCGGTAAGACCATTATTGAGTCTTCTGGTGTATGGACTTCAGAGATTACCAAAATCGCGAGCCCCGAAGACATTCTCATTTCGGTGAGAGCACCCGTTGGTCCCGTTAATTTCACCGATCGACAACTGTGTATTGGACGAGGTCTCGCTGCTATTAGAGCAAAGCATATTGATAAAAAATATCTGTATCTATTTCTCGTTTATAACGAATCAAATATGACAAGTAAAACCGGAGCAGTCTTTGATTCAATTAGCCGAAACGATATCATAAATTTTGAAATTCCCATTCCGCCGCTGGATGAGCAGGAGCGGATTGTCAAGGTTTTAGACGACGCCTTTGAAAAAATTGACACCATCAAAACCACCGTCGAAACCAACCTTCAAAACGCCAAAGACCTTTTCCAAACAACTCTTGCCAACGAACTCTCCATCACCGATGAAAAAATCAAGCAGGGATGGGTAGAAGAATCGTTAGAGAATTGTTGCACACATATTGTTGATTGTCCTCATAGTACACCTAAAAAAGCTCAACGAAAAACGCAATATCCCTGTATCAGAACATCAGAATTACGCAATGGCAGAATTTACTGGGAATCAATGCAATATCTAGATGAATCTGAATATTTAAAACGAATATCTCGTTTGAAGCCTGAATACAACGACATTGTATACGGACGTGAAGGAACCTTTGGAGACGCAGTATTATTACCCAATACTCATTTTTTTAGTCTTGGTCAAAGAACCATGCTTTTAAGGCCTGACAAATCAAAAATTAGCCCTAAATTCATGCTAAACATGATTATTTCGCCAATTGTGTATAACCAAGCAAAAGCTAAGAACAAAGGTTGTGGAGTTGGTCATGTTAATGTTGGTGACATAAAACAATTTTATTTACCTCTCCCACCTCTTCCCGTCCAAAAGCAAATTGTAGCCAAACTGGATACCCTTTCCGAAAAAGTCAAACAACTAGAATCAAACTACAAGCAAGTCCTAGCCGACTGCGACGAACTGAAGAAAGCTCTTCTCAAACAAGCGTTTGAAGGAATGCTCTAGATTGCCACGTCGCTTTCGCTCCTCGCAATGACACTATAGGAAAGAACTTCTTGCATCAATTCATTTACTGAACACTAGCCACTAACCACTGCTTACTAGATTATGAACGAGTCCGATACCAGACGAAAGAAGATTGACCCGAAGCTGAAAGAAGCGGGTTGGGAAGTGATTCCGGAAAGTGAAATCTTTACGGAACAGTCCGCCTATGAAATCGCGCCGGGCCGCATCGCCAATCACGAGCGCAATCCCAAGAAAATCGACTATCTGCTGGTTTACAAGGGCATCAAAATCGCCATCGTCGAAGCCAAAAAAGACGAAGTGGATGTTAGCGAAGGCGTGGCCCAGGCCAAGGAATACGCCAAGCGCATGAGCATCCGCTTTACCTATTCCTGCAACGGGGACAAGATCTGGGCCATCGACATGAAAACAGGCAAGGAAGGTCTTGTCAATGCATTCCCATCTCCCGATGAACTATGGGCAACACAGTTCCCCGTCAACAATCCTCTCCGTGACAAGTTAAATGCAGTTCCGTTCAATCGCGACGGCGGCAAGTCACCCCGCTACTATCAGGAAAACGCAGTCAATGCCGTAATGGACGCCTTTTCCCGCAAGCAGGACCGCGTTCTCTTGACTCTTGCAACAGGAACCGGCAAAACCTATATCGCATTCCAAATCTGCTGGAAATTAACTCAGGCCCGCTGGAATGTTAGCGGCACAAGTCGCCAGCCTCGAATACTGTTTCTTTCCGACAGAAACATTCTTTCTAATCAGGCGTTGAACGATTTTGGACAATTCCCCGAAGATGCCATGTGCAGAATCACTCCCGAAAACATCCGCAAGGCAAAAGGCGATGTTTCCACAAGCCGCAGCATCTACTTCAGCATCTTCCAGACCTTCATGACAGAGCATAAGGGAAAAGCCTTATTCAAAGCCTATCCCGAAGACTTTTTTGACCTAGTGATTATCGACGAATGTCACCGTGGTGCAGCCAACGACGAAAGCCGCTGGCGAGGCATTCTTGAATATTTTCAGAAAGCTTACCATCTAGGCCTTACCGCCACACCGAAGCGAAAGGAAAACGCCAACACTTATAAATACTTCGGAAAGCCCGTCTATGAATATTCCTTGAAGCAGGGCATCGAAGATGGTTTCCTTACTCCATACCGCGTCCGCATTTCTAAATCAAACATCGACACATACGCCTATGACGAAGACGACGATGTGGAAAGTGGCGAAGTGGACCCCAACCGCATTTACAACGAAAATGATTTCTATCAGGGAAACATTGAAATCCGCGCCCGCGACGAACACCGCGTCAAGGAATTTCTGGATCAAATCGATCCCGACGAAAAGACAATCGTATTTGGCGCCACTCAGGCTCACGCCGCCATTCTGCGAGACTTAATCAATCAAAATTCCAAAAAGCCAAATGTCGATTACTGCAAGCGCGTCACCAGCGACGACGGCGACAAGGGCGAAAAGGATCTCAGGGCGTTCCAGGATAATGAAAAATTGCTGCCCACCATTCTCACCACGTCGCAGAAACTTTCTACAGGTGTTGACGCAAAGAATGTTCGCAACATCGTTTTGATGCGCCCGGTCAACAACATCATTGAATTCAAGCAAATTATTGGACGCGGCACCCGTCTATTTGATGGAAAGTACTTCTTTACCGTCTATGACTTTGTCGGTGCCAGCAAGAACTTTACCGACCCCGACTGGGACGGTGACCCGATTTGCGAAAAGTGCGGCAATTTTCCCTGCACATGCGGAAAACGCGGAGGCGGCAACAAGCCTCCCGTAAAGCCCAAGCCTTGTAAAGTATGCGGTAACTTGCCTTGCACCTGTCCAGTACAAGATCAGAAAAAGAAGAAGGTGGTTATTGAACTTTCGCCAGGCCATAAAATCCAGCTGACGACCGAATGGACAGAACGCTTCATGTTTGATGGCGAACTCATTACCATCGAGCAGTTCATTAAAATTCTCTTCGGTAAAATTCCAAGCTTTTTCAAGAACGAAAAAGACCTTCGCACAAAATGGTCCGACCCGAAAACTCGCGAAGAACTTTTGCAACGCCTCGCCGACGGAGGTTTCAGCAGAGAGCGCCTTCGCCAAGTGCAGACACTTACCGCCAACGAAAAATGCGATTTGCTAGATGTACTTGAATATATCGCATACCAAAGCACGCCAATGGAACGCGTCGCACGCGTCCAGCTGATGCACGACAGCATTATTCAGGAACTGACAGATAAGCAAATATCTTTCGTAGAATTTGTTTTGAAGCAATATGTGGAAAACGGAGTTGATTCGCTCGCTCTTAAACAGTTGCCAGAACTCGTCAAGCTCCAATACGGAACCGTAAAAGACGCTTGCAACAAAATGAACGTGGACGCAAAAACTCTAAACAGAATCTTTGTGGATTTCCAGAAAGTTCTGTATGCGTAAAAAATTTCCCGAAGATTCTCGCAGAACCTTCGGGATTTTTAATGAAACCGTTTGCAGTTCTTAAAACTGATTATTTCGATTGCTGCAACGAGCGGATTCGTTCTTCGGACAAGCCTGAATAACGAACAATTTCGTCCATAGGTTTACTATCAGACAGCATCTTGAGTGCCGTCTGGACAGCAACACGGTCTTCCGTCTTTTCCACAGCCTTTTCAACGGCTTCTTCGACTTCAGCGTCATGAATCGTCCTGTATGGCGGTCTTACGAAATCCATGTTGAATGCCTCCTTGAAGTTTTCCGAAATCCAGTAGCGAAAATATACATCCATAGACGTAAGTAAGTCAAGGGCCTCGTTTCCAGTCAATGACGTTTTAACCTTTTTTACCATCTGCGCCAGGAAATCGCTATGGTTCTCTGGATTACGTGCGTATTTCAGAGCACCAATGAACGCCCCCAGCCGGGGACTGAAATCATTCAGACACTTGTCATCGGGAACTGTCGAAACATCCAGAAAGACACACTTGAAGGGAAGCAGAATACTCTGCAACGCCTTGGGATAATCAGAATATGTTTCGTCAAGAGGATTCCAAGATTCTGTTCCGTTGTACAAAATAATTGCCACCGAGGGAATGCCTTTGTCCGCATTCTTTTTCAGCTTTTCTACCATCAAGTGATAGTGATACCTAATCAACTGATCTACGACACCATCATCAGGCCACGACTTGTGTTCCAGCAAGAATCCCACACAAACCTGGACAGGAATCTTCTTTTTAGACAGACATTCCTTCTTTACCTTGGCCAGAAACGCTAAGTCCGCATAGCCGTGACTTTTCGTATCACTATAGTCGCCAGGAATTCGTTCAAACGATTCTCGGTCCAGTAAATCAACAACAGACTTCAGTTCTTCATCACGAGTAGTCAAGTATTCCACAAATTCAAGAAATGTAGATACGTCAGATAAAACATCCCTACAGAAGGGATCATGTAACAATGAAATATTCATTATTTCCTCTGCGTCCAAAAAGAGCGCGTTAAATTTTATGTGGTAAAACAAGGCTTTGCCAAATGCGGCAAAACCAGAACATGCAAAAGTTTTAAGGATTCCTTTTGGTGCCCTACGTTACGTGTCCAGATAGCGCTTATCCAGGTACCCTGCGGCTTTGTGCAGTTAAATAAACTGTGCCGCGAACAGCAAGCAGAGAATTATACGACCGGCTCGTAAGCCGGATGAGAATGGCATAAATTTAAACAAACTGTTTTAACAATGCAAGGGCCAGGAATCATTTATCAAAGCTTTACCCCAAGCACCATTTCCAAACGGGAACAACTTTAATTCCGTTATCCAGAACAACTTCAGAATCCCAAGTGACAACAAAACAGTCCTTGACTTTTATTTCATCGCGGGCAAGGCACAAGGCCGACAGTTCGCGATCAGATGTTTCGGATTTTTCCATGTTCCAGGCGACTTGGATTAGCTGCCGTGATTTTGAATTTTGGTCAGTCACCAAAAAGTCAACTTCGCCGCCAGATTTGCTGATGTAATACTCGATTTTATTGTTGCCGCGACGCAGGTGCATAAACACCAGGTTTTCAAGCAGCCAGCCTCGTTCCGCATCATTCTTTGGGGTCATGGCGCGGATAAGGCCGGTATCGACGATGTAGAACTTGTCTGGATTCGTGCGGCGAACAGCCAGAGAATCAGTCCTTATAGAAACCGGATAAATCAAGTATGCATTGACAAAATATTGCAGGTATTCAGAAATGCGTTCGCGATTGTCGGAAGCACCTACGGCACGGAGCGCACCGGAGATGGCTCGTGTAGAAATTTTGCGAGCGTAGTTGTGGATGATGTAATCCAAAGTATAGCGCAAAGCCTGAGTGCTTGAAATTTCATGGCGTTCAATCACATCGCGATAAACTACGGCATTCACATATTCCTGAAGCAGTTTGTTGCGGATTCGCAAATCTTCGCCTTGAATATCGGGGAAGCCGCCTTCTTCAAGATAACGGATCATGGCGTTTCGCAGCAAGCCCGCCGTTCTCGGAGAAAACGGTGCCTGCGGTACAGTCTTTACAAGACCATTAAAAGTCAGAAATTCCGAAAAAGAAAGCGGGAAAATCTCAACATCGAGAGAACGGCCTCGCAACTGCGTGGCAACTTCTGATGAAAGAAGTTTCGCAGAAGATCCAGTCAGGCAAAGCTGAACGCGATTGGAATCTACCAACCGACGGGCAAACAATTCCCAGCCTTCAACATCCTGGAGTTCATCCAGAAAATACCAACATTTTTCCTTTGCGGCCTCGGGGTACATGGCTGCATGAATTTCCCCAATGAGCTTCAAGTCGTTTGCCGAAACACCTCGCAAGCGCTCATCGTCAAAGTTGATATAAACAATCCGTTCTAATGGAATACCATCGCTAAGCAATTCCTGTATTCGATGAAACGCCACATAGGTCTTGCCCACACGACGCATGCCGATAATGGAGGTCGCATTACGCGCCTTTTCGTAGTATTCAACAACACGGGGGTGAATTTTTTCGGGAAGGCCTTCCTCGTAAAATTCACGCATAATTTCGGCAATTGCATTCTTCATAGCTTGCAATATACATAATTTTCAATTGCGTTGCAAAATTGGCTCAAATAACAGGCCAATTTTAAGCAATATTGGCCTAAAAAATAAGCCAATTTTAAAACCAGTAATTTCATCTCCTAAATTCAGGCAATTTTTACCCCATCTTTACTCCCATTTCTAAAGACTCCTCCCCCGCTTTCTATATTTACTAGCACTTATTTTTCTTCAGGGGTCGCCGCCCCTGCACGTTCATTTTTTCAAAAAGGAAAAACAAAAAAATGGCAAGAGCTCTGATTATCGGTTGTGGCGCCGTTGCCACCGTCGCTATCAAGAAGTGCTGCACCGTCAGCGAAGTTTTCTCTGAAATCTGCATTGCAAGCCGCCATCGCGAAAACTGCGAAAAGCTGGCCGAACAGATTCGTCCGAACTCCAAGACGGTGATTACCACCGCTGCCGTTGACGCCGACAAGGCCGAAAACGTGGTGAAGCTGATCAAGGAATACAAGCCTGATCTGGTGATGAACATCGCACTCCCCTACCAGGATCTTGCCATCATGGACGCATGTCTTGAATGCGGCGTAAACTACATGGATACCGCCAACTACGAACCGGAAAACATCGACGATCCGGAATGGCGCAAGGTTTACGACAAGCGCTGCAAGGAAGCAGGCTTCAGCGCCTACTTCGATTACAGCTGGCAGTGGGCATACGCCAAGAAGTTTGAAGAAAAGGGCCTTACCGCACTTCTCGGTTCTGGCTTTGACCCGGGTGTTACCCAGGCTTACTGCGCCTACGCCCTGAAGCACCAGTTCGACACTATCGAAGAAATCGATATCCTGGATTGCAACGGCGGTGATCACGGCTACAAGTTCGCCACCAACTTCAACCCGGAAATCAACCTCCGCGAAGTTTCCGCTCCGGGCAGCTACTGGGACACCGACGCTAACGGCAAGGGCCACTGGGTTGAAATTCCGGCCATGAGCATCAAGCGCGAATACAACTTCAAGGAAGTGGGCCAGAAGGACATGTACCTCCTGCACCACGAAGAAATTGAATCTCTGGCAAAGAACATTCCGGGCGTGAAGCGCATCCGCTTCTTCATGACTTTCGGCCAGAGCTACCTGGACCACATGCGCTGCCTGGAAGACGTGGGCATGCTGCGTACCGATCCTATCATGTTCAACGGTCAGGAAATCGTTCCTATCCAGTTCCTGAAGGCACTCCTTCCGGATCCGGCAAGCCTCGGCCCCCGCACTGTGGGCAAGACCAACATCGGCTGTATTTTCAAGGGCACCAAGGACGGCAAGCCCAAGACTTACTACCTGTTCAACGTTTGCGACCACCAGGAATGCTACAAGGAACTGGGCAGCCAGGCAATCGCCTACACCACCGGCGTTCCCGCTATGTGCGGCGCACTCATGATGCTCACCGGCAAGTGGACTACCCCGGGTGTTCATACTGTTGAAGAATTCGATCCGGATCCGTACATGGACGCACTGAACAAGTACGGCCTCCCCTGGCAGGAAGACTTCAACCCGGTTCTCGTTGATTAGGTATGAGGTATGAGGACGCGGGCGACGCCCGCTCTCAGGTATGAGGTATAATTAGGCGCCAAAGGCGCGATTATCTAACTGAAAGGGAGCGAAGCTCCCGACCTCAAAGAGAGCGAAGCGAACGACCTCAAACCTCAAACCTCAAAATCCAAAGGATTTTGATCATGAAGAAATGGCGTATCGACGACTCACGCGATTTGTACAACGTTCGCGGTTGGGGCGTCAACTATTTTGACATCAACGACAAGGGCCACGCAACTGTTTCTCCCATGAAGGACAAGGGCTGCGAAATTGACCTTTACGAGCTGGTACAGGAACTGTCCATCCGTGACGTTTCCACTCCCATGCTCCTGCGTTTCCCCGACATTCTGGACAGCCGTATCGAAAAGCTGAACGAATGCTTCAACAACGCCCGCAAGGAATACGGCTTCGAAGGCACCTACTACGGCATGTTCCCCATCAAGGTGAACCAGCAGCGCGCCGTGCTGGAAGAAGTTGTTCGTCATGGCAAGAAGTACAACATCGGTCTTGAAGCAGGTTCCAAGCCAGAACTCCACGCCGTGCTTGCCAATATGGATAATCCGGACGCACTGATTATCTGTAACGGTTACAAGGACGAAGACTTTATCGAACTGGCTCTCCTTGCGCAGAAGATGGGCAAGAAGATCTTTATCGTGGTCGAAAAGATGAACGAGCTCCACCTGGTGGTGGAACTGTCCCGTCGCATCGGCATCCGCCCCAACATCGGTGTCCGCATCAAGCTGGCAAGCTCCGGCAGCGGCAAGTGGGAAGAATCCGGTGGTTACCACAGCAAGTTTGGTCTCAACAGTTCTGAACTCCTGGAAGCCTTGGACTACATCAAGGAAGAAGGAATGGAAGACTGCCTGAAGCTGATCCATTTCCACCTGGGTAGCCAGATTACCAACATTCGCCACATCAAGAGCGGCCTGCGTGAAGTCTCCCAGTTCTACGTGCAGATTCGCAAGATGGGTATGGGCCTTGAATTCGTGGACGTTGGTGGCGGTCTCGGCGTAGACTACGATGGCACTCGCAGTTCCAACGCCAGCTCCGTGAACTACTCCATCCAGGAATACGCCAACGACGTGGTGTACGCCCTGTACGAAGCCTGCCAGGAAGCAAAGCTGCCTCACCCCAACGTGATTGCAGAATCTGGCCGAGCCCTTACAGCACACCACTCCATTCTGGTGTTCAACATTCTGGAAACTGCAGGTCAGGCCTTCTTCAACGAAGAAGAACATGAAATCGGTGACGACGCTCCCGACGCACTGAAGGACCTGTACAGCATCTATAAGGGTCTTACTCCCAAGAACCTGCTGGAAAGCTGGCACGACGCCATGCAGCTGAACGATGACGTTCTGAACGGCTTCAAGGTGGGCGACTACGACTTGCCTACCCGCGCCATGAGCGAACGACTGTTCTGGAGCATCGCCCGCGAAGTGAACCAGATCGCAAGCGAACTGCGCCATGCTCCGTACGAACTGGCAGAACTCCCCCGCCTGCTGGCCGAAAAGTACTTCGGCAACTTCAGCTTGTTCCAGAGCCTGCCCGACAGCTGGGCTATCGACCAGATTTTCCCGGTGATGCCCATCCAGCGCCTGAACGAAGAACCTACTGTCGAAACCACCATCCAGGACGTGACTTGCGACTCTGATGGTAAGATCGGCATGTTCGTTCGCGGTGGTGACGTGGCCCGCACTCTTCCCCTGCATAAGCTGAAGAAGGACGATCCCTATTACATCGCCGTTTACCTCGTCGGTGCCTACCAGGAAATTCTCGGCGACATGCACAACCTCTTCGGCGACACCAACGCCGTCCACATTGTCTGCGACAACAAGGGCGGCTACGAGATCGACAAGATCATCGACGGCGAATCTGTTGAAGATGTGCTGGACTACGTGAACTTCAGCGACAAGGCCCTGGTGAAGACCATGGAAAACTGGGTGACCGGTTCCGTGAAGGAAGGCAAGATCTCTGTGAAGGAAGGCAAGGAATTCCTGAACATCTACCGTTCCGGCCTTTACGGCTACACCTACCTGGAATAGTGAACCGTTAAATAGTTCCACGTTAGACTATAAGAAGCCCCGTCTTGTGACGAGGCTTTCTTTTTTTTCGGGGCCCAAACTTTTATATTTGGGTAGATGCTTCAGTTCATCAAAAAGACTTTTATCCACGAGACATTCGAAAGCGTGACCTTCTGGGGCGTGCTGTTTTTTTGTTTTATGGCCTCCATCGCTTCAGCCATCTTTACGGCCATGGAAGACCTGGGTAAAGTCGCCGCCATCTACACAGCCTTCATCACCTTCTACTTCGTGATCCTGGCCATCGTGGCCCAGATGACCAAGAAACACCAGGCCTGCTATTCGGCCATGTGCTTCGCCCTGAACACCCTGATTCTGCCGCCCATGTTCTTTATCTGCGGCGGCCTGAACAGCGGCATGCCCTTTTACTGTATTACCAGTCTGCTGATCACGTCGCTGATTTCAAATTTCAGGACCCGTGTAATCATGGCCATTTATTCCCTGATTCTCTACACGTCCATACTGTTCTACGACTGGTACAATCCTGAACTTTCGCCGCCCCTGGAACCCTTCGACACCATCCTGGATCAGGTGGTCTCCTTCGTTTTCATGGCCCTGCTGATTTTTACCACGGTGTCTTACCTGCTGAAGGCGTACCACCTGGAACGCCAGAAGAAAGACGAAGTCATCGCCAAGCTGGATTACCTTTCGACCCACGACCCCCTTACCGGGCTTTACAACCGACGCATCTTTATCGAGCGCATCCGCAACCAGGTGCTCTCTAGCCCTGCCGGATATTATCTGCTCATGTTCGACATCGATTACTTCAAGCAGATCAATGACACTTACGGCCACCTGTTCGGCGACCAGGTTCTCGAAAGCATCGGCCAGCTGGCCAAGAACATTTGCAACAGAGAAGGCGAAATGGCAGTGCGCTACGGCGGCGAAGAATTCATCTTGCTGATTTGCGAAGACAACTACACCAGCGCCATGGCCAAGGCCGAAGATTTCCGCAAGAGGGTATCGGCCATAAAGTTCGAAGACCAGCCCAACGTAAGCATCAACATCAGCGGCGGCTTTATCGACTGCTATAACCCGAACTTTACCAACTACGACAAGATACTGACCGTCGTAGACGAACGACTCTACACGGCAAAGTCTAACGGACGCAATCAGATTATCGGTAAATACTAGAATGATCCACGAAATCGCCCCCCACGTTCTCGACAACCAGTTTAAGATCCAGGATCCGAAAGCAGACGATTACTGCATACTTTATAACGGAAGCAAGAGCCTTCTGAAAAAGACCGCCTCGGGCTACGCCATTCCCACCGTCAGCGAGATTCCCGATTTCGAGGGACATTACCTGCTGAACATCGACGGTCGCGCCTACTTTACGCAGCAGGTGGCCGAAGACTACGAAGCCCCCGAAGGCTTCGAGTTCATGGGCAACCGCAGCTTTAGAACCATGAGCCCCCTGGAACGCATGGGTGGCGCCACGGCAGCCCACATCGCCCACTGGGAATCCCTGAACAAGTTCTGCGGCAAGTGCGGCAACGTCACCATCCGCGGCGACAGGGAACGCAGCATTATCTGCCCCAAGTGCGGCAACACGGTTTACCCGCGAATCTCGCCGGTGGTTATCGTTGCGGTCCGTAACGGCGACAAGCTGTTGATGGCCCACAACATCGACAATCCCAACCCCAGACTGTTCCTGATCTCTGGCTTTGTAGAAATCGGCGAATCCCTGGAGCAGGCCGCCCACCGCGAAGTCATGGAAGAGGCCGGCGTCAAAATCAAGAACCTGAAGTACTTTGGAAGTCAGCCCTGGCCCTTCAGCGATTCGCTGATCGCCGGCTGGACCGCAGAACTAGATGGCGACGATACCATCCACATGCAGGCCGAAGAACTTTCAGAAGCCATGTGGGTCAAGAGAGAAGACATCCCCCCTTACGAGACAGACGTAAGCATCAGCTGTTGCCTCATCGAAGATTTCCGCAACAACCCCTAGAGCAACAACCCCTAGAGCCGCAGCCCTAAAAAGCTTAAACCTAAAGCCCCGAGAAAATCGGGGTTTTATCGTAGGTACTTTTCCATCAGCATCACCAACCTGGACACGTTGATGGGCTTTGCAATATGGTCGTTCATGCCCGAACGCTTGGAAGTTTCCATATCTTCGGTAAAGGCATTGGCACTCATGGCCACAATAGGAATCGTGGTCGCATCAGGCTTTCCGGAACTACGGATAGCGCGTGTGGCCTGATGTCCATCCATCATAGGCATCTGGATATCCATGAAGATCATGTCGTAATATCCCGCGTCGTGCTCCTCGTACATCGAGAAGGCTTCCTTGCCGTTCCAGGCGGTCTCGAAGTTGATCTTCGTCGTCGCAAAGAATTCCTTGGCGATTTCCATGTTCAGTTCGTTGTCTTCTACAATAAGAATTCGCTTGTCCGAGAAATCCTTCTGCAGGAGCTGATCCAGCGAAACGTCGTCGACAGAGCCGGTGGACTGTTCCTTTCCGACCATCAGCTTGAAGGGAACTTCAATCCTGGAGCCCTTGCCCAGAACGCTATCGACCCTGATATCGCCATCCATCATGCGGGCAAGGCTTCGGGCAATAGACATCCCCAGGCCGGTCCCCTGGATAGCCCTCTTGTTTTCGTCGAGCTCGTCGCGGGAGAAAGGTTCGAAAATCTTTTCCAGATACTTCGGATCCATGCCCAGGCCGTTGTCTTCACAGACAAACAAGTAATCTGCAAAGCCGATCGTCGAAGACGGGAGTTCCGAAAGCGTGGCCTTGATGGTTCCGCCCTCGGGTGTATACTTGATTGCATTAGAAAGAATATTCAGAATCACCTGGCGCAGGCGAAGGGGATCGCCCACGGCATTCATGTTCCGCAGGCCGCTGTAGTCCACCACGAAGTTGTGATGCTTCTGGCTAGCCAGGGACTGGGCCATATTGGTAATGTCGATGAACATCTTGTCGATGGCGAATTCTTCCCTGTTCAAGGTGGTTCTGCCCGACTCGATTCGAGAAACATCCAGCACGTCGTTGATCAGCGAAAGCAGGTGGTCGCTGGCCCCCGAAATCTTCTTGAGGCAATCCTTCAGCTTTTCAGGGTCATCCAGGTGGGCCGTCGCAATGGCCGTCATACCGATAATGCCGTTCATGGGCGTACGGATATCATGGCTCATGCTGTTCAAGAAGGTGGTCTTCGCGCGGCTTGCTTCCTGGGCTGCGGCCAACGCAATCTTCAGATGGTCATAACTACTTTCTAGCTGACGGTTAGCCTTCTTGTACTTCATCTCAGACCTGAAAGTACGAACCAAAAGAACCACGATCACAAACAGAACAGAACCACCCACAATCATGAAAGTCAGATAGTTCTGCTTGATCACGTCGAGGAACGAAGTATTGTAATCCTGCAGGGCGCTGCTGGTAAGGGCCGCATCCAGTTCCTCCCTGGGAATCAGCGAAATGCAGCGGTTCAAAATAGAGTAGAGGATCAGGTCGTCGTTCCTAACCGCAAAAGAAAGCTTCATGATATGGCTGGTGGCGATCCCGAACAAGTTGAGTTCGTCCAGCTTGCGCTCAAAATGCTTGATGCGGAAGTTGCTGACCAGAAGCGTCGTGGCCTTCTTCTGGGAAACATACCTCAAGGCATCGTCAGTAGTCGCCACAATGACCGGCTTCCACTTGGGGAAGTGTACCTGCAAGAAACTTTCGTAATTGGGATTATCCTTGTTGACCGCCACCACATTCTCGTTCACCACAGAGAAATTCTTGTAGTTATCCTTGTGGACAATCGCATACATGTCGGTACCGGCAAAAGACTTCGTAGAAAGGACCCCCGCCTTTTCGGAATCGTACGGATCCAGGTTGATGGGGAACACGCAATCCACGTCGCCGCGCTTCAAGGCATCCAGCGAAGCCTGGGTCGAAACAAAAGCCACCGGTTCGAACTTTATAGAGGCATTCTTGAACACCGAAGACATCATCTTCAGATAATCGCTGAGCGCCCCCTTAAGCTCCCCCGTCTTTTCATCCTTGGCGCAAAAGGCCATGTAGTTGTCGCGGTAGCCCACCTTGATGGTCCTACGCTTCTTGAGCCATTCCAGCTCGTTTGCGTCCAGGAACTTGTTGTTCCTGAGATTGTCAACATACTTCTTGTAAAGATCCTGGGTGTAATAGCCGTTGGTCCTGAACACCGCCGCCATGGCACGGTTCAGTTCTTCTAAAAGGTCAGGGCGTTTCTTGTTGACGCCAAAGAAAATATCAGATGAACCAATTTCCGTCTGAGGTACCATCTGCTCAACCGTCTCATAGGCATCGCCACTGACAATGGCATCCAGCTTGCCGCTATTGAGCATGGCCGCCTGCACCGACTCGTCGTCGACCAGTTCCACAATCTTTGCCTTGATTCCCATCTGGGATTCCCACTTCTTGAAAATCCCGACCTGCACGCTCCCCTTGTTGACCCCCACAATCTTGCCCTCAAGATTCCTTACATCGGCAAAGGAGGCCCCCGCCGCCAGGGGTGCATAAAGCAGGTACTTTTCTACACCCATGGCATAAGACGAAAAAAGAATGCTGCGGGTGCGGTCCTCCGTAAAGGACACATCCGACAGAAGGTCAATCTTGCCCTCCTTGAGCATCTGGAACAAGTTGGGCCAGCTATCCTCTACATACTCATAACGCCAGCCCGTGTAAGTGGCGATATCCCGCTGGAATTCATACGCATAGCCGGAAAGTCGCCCGAATTCATCCCTGTGGCAAAAACGGGAGTCGAAACACCCCACGCGCACCACCTTCTCTGCAAACGCAGAAAGGCAGAAACTCAACAAAACCAAACAGAAAACATACTTTTTCATTGCATCAAAAAACAATAGTCAAAAAAAAAGGCGGTGTCAAACCGCCCCGCCTACAAAAGCCCCCAATTTAGCCTAGTAACGGACATCCGTACTCTTGACATATTCCTCGTAAAGCACCAGACCCTCGGCGCGGTCGCACTCCTCGGGCTTCAGGGGATTATTGTAGAATTGGTCGTCGCGGAACCCGATCTTTTCGGTATCTTCCAGGTTGCAGGCATAATAGCACTTGGTCATGTTAGACCACTGAATGGCCCCCATGCACATAGGGCAAGGGTACCCCGTGGTATAAATCTCGCAACCCGTCAGGTCGAAAGTCCCAAGGTTCTTGCAGGCGTCGCGAATGGCCATCATCTCGCCATGGCAAGTAGGGTCGGCATTCTTGAGCACCTGATTGTGGCCGGCACCCACCACCTTGCCATCCTTGACAACAACAGCCCCGAAAGGGCCGCCATGCTTATGCTCGATACCCACGCGGGCCTCGTCGATGGCGATTTTCATAAACGGATTCATGGTGAACCTCCTAGATTTCCAGTGGCACAGGAGCGTCGTGTACGAGAGTATCCGGCGTTACCTTACAATCATACACAAAAATCTTGACGCCGGCATCCCGGGCGGCCTTCAAGGCTATTCCAAATTGAGGGTGAGTCTCTACGTTAGGCGAAAACTTGCGGCAACCCTTCATCTGAATCAAGAACAGGATGCCACATTCGTAAGGGGTACCATCTTCGGCACGATGCCCATGGCGAAGAATATCCGCCAGCTCCGTCAAGTGCTTTACCCCCCGTTCCGTAGGGGCGTCGGGGAACTTGGCGTGGCCCCCGGATTCCAGGGTGCAGCCCTTCACCTCCACGAACATCTTTCGGCCGCTGAACTCCACATAAAAATCGAAACGGGACTTGCCATAAGTAAATTCCGGCCGGAGCAAGGTGATACCCGGGAAAATCTCTCCGTGGGCGCGGATCCACTCGGCAGCCACCTTGTTGGGCGCCTGGCTATCCATATTGATCAGCAGGTCCCCCTTTTCGACAGCGATCAAGTCGTAGGGAGTCTTGCGGGCCGGATTCTCCGACTTCTCAAGATAAACGGTGCAACCGGGAACCAGAAGCTCCTTGCAACGCCCCGTGTTCTTGACATGGACAACCGTATCGACCCCACCCAACTCTACATGGGCAATAAACCGGTTAGGACGGCTAATAAATTTGGCGGGGACGACGGTGGAATAACGCATACTTTATATACAACCTAAGGGTTGGGTTCTGCAACAGGTACCGCAGGCTTGTTCGTCACCACCACATACAAGGTATCGTGGACCACCACCGTGTCGCGCACATAGACCGTATCGGCCCTGCAGGCCAGATCCGCAGAAGAAGAACTCAAAACTGCCGCCGATGATTTCGGAGGTGCCGCAAGCTGCGTCGGAATCGCCGCAGACGAACTCGGGCTTGCCGCAGGCTGGCTCTTGTACACCGCAATCAGGGAATCGCGGGAGGCGCCCAGGGCCACCAGCTCCTTCTTGTACCGTTCCTTGTTCGCCGGACGGCGTTCGCGGGAATACTTCCCCTCCACCTTGCTGATCTTGGACTCCAGACCATGAATCTCGTCGCAAATGGGCCCCTGGCAGTCAAAAGACTCCGTAGGGCTAAAGAAATCCTTAAACTTGTCCCACATGGACTTTTCTGCGAAAGCAGAACCCACAACGAACAAAACACCCGCAAAAACGCCGACAACAATACGATTTGACATAAATAATCCCCAATACGAGATGACACAATGATAGAAAATTACTACATTACAAGACAACGCGGAAGTAGCTCAGTTGGTAGAGCGCGACCTTCCCAAGGTCGATGTCGAGGGTTCGAGACCCTTTTTCCGCTCTAAATCAAAAGGACCAGGATTTTTCCTGGTCTTTTTTTATTTATGGTTGTAGAATTTGGTATTAAGAACGTCAATAAGTCTTCAAATAGTATTTCCCATCAAGAATACAGAATGTATTATCCGAAGCCTTGCAAACAATATCAGGAATCAACGTTTCCTTGAGGTATGCAAAAGTCTCGTTGATAGTTCGGTCCCAGTCAATTTCGCCTTCACCATTGGTCTCTATAACTTCTTGGTAGTTGGTGTAGATTCCATTCTCGTAATAGGGAACAATTGTTGATATACTTGGGATAGCATTTCAGAACGCAATTTTTCGTATACACCACACCCACGTACTTTATTACGTAGGCTATGTCGGAATTTTCGGTAATATCTTCGGAAATAACTTCGCTTTCTTCAGTGAGTTGATCCAAGTCGAAAGTTTTCCTATTGACAGCCTTGGCAACACCGGAACGCTTAAGAGCCGAAGGCTGATTTCGGCGTCTTTGGCATATCAGTTCTATTTTAGGATCTTTGCGATTTTTCAAAGATATCCTTTTGCATTTCTATTTCGCGGGCAAGGACCTCTTTAGACGGCATGTAGGTCAAGTACTTGGCGGCATACATTCTTTTATTCGTCGCCAATGTGGAGAATTTCGCCACATCCCCGTTCGTTTCGGAACAAAGAATAACGCCAATGGTAGGGTTGTCACCTTCGGAACGCTTGTGGGTGTCATAAAGTTTCAAGTACATATCCATCTGCCCAACATCTTCGTAACAAACCTTGCGGGTCTTGAGATCTACAAGCACAAAGCATTTGAGCATGTAGTTATAAAACACCAGATCTATATAATAGTCGTCTTCTTCTGTATGAATATGCTGCTGGCGACTTACCAGCGCGTAGCCCTTGCCCATTTCCATGAGGAATTTTTGCAGATGGTTCAAAATGGCATTCTCAAGTGTTGTCTCTGTAAATGCAGCATCTTGATTCAAACCAAGAAATTCCACGATCATGGGATTTTTAATGAACTGAGATTTTTCTTTTTGGTAATCCGCTGTAAGGGATTTCATTTCCCTAACCACAACGGCTTTTTTGTTCTTAGGAGTCTGCACCAAACGATAATAATACTGCGAGGCGATATTTCGTTTCAAAGTGCGGTAATCCCACTGCTCTGAGGCTGCTTCCTGCATATACCAGTGACGAGCCTTTTCGTCGGCGACACGCATTAAGTTTTCATAATGCATCCACGATAATTGAGGGAGTATAGCACTTCCCTCGTCGTTCAATTTAGCAACCATTGGTTGCTGAATTTGGTCCACCACTTCCACAAATTCGTTCGGCAGAATCTGAAGGACTTGCAAATTCGGAAACATCAGGTAAAATTTCCTGAAATTGCGAATAACGGTTTCCGAATACCCCTTCCCGAATTTTTCGGTCAGCGACTCCGACGCCAACTGAATCACATGCTTGCCGTAACCCGCGCGGGCCTTTCCCTGCTGCTCCTGCTCCACAATGCGCCAGCCGATAAGCCAGTTGCACGCCACCTGCATAAGGTTCGCCGCACGGAAACTCATGTCGCGAGCGGTGGAAACGATGGTTCCTAAATCCTTGACGAACAACTTGTCGTCAGACTTTTTCAAAGCCAAGTTCTCTCTGGGCATAGTATCTCCTTTGGATAAAAAAAACACCTGTTTTTCACAGATGTCATAGAGATACTTTTCGTACGTCAGGCAGAATGTTAGCTATTTATAAAACGCTGGCAAGGGTCGTTTTGTAATTTATACGTAAAATATCAAGACCCGCCGCAATCATCAATGCCCACCCCTTGCACAGGCAAAAAAGAATGCCATTGAATTCACCAAAAAGAAACAATCGGTCACTTACTGTGTTTTGAATGATGTGCACGAAATCGTTGGCTATTACGCACTCACAATAAAGCCTGTAACTTTTAAAAGTTCTTTTTTAAGCAATAACGCAAGAAAAGTTATTGATTAACCTGCCAATGGAAAAAAGAATATCTGGCCGTAAACTTCTGGAACATGCAATCGCCTCTATAAGACAAGCCCAGAACCTTGTGGGCGGTACCATCGTATTTCTGGAATGTGAAAATCATCCGAAATTAATGAGTTTTTACGAGCAAAATCTTTTTCGACAATTTTCCTTCAGACTTATTTAAAGGGAGGCAATTGGGAAAACACCCACCGTGGTCCGCTCTTATCGCAGTCTTTTATTCGTTTTTTTCACGAGTTTGTCAAAGTCCGATTCAATCTTTTGCGTCTTGTTGAATACATCATATTCAGCAAAGGCCTTGTGTTCCGCCTGCTCGTGAGAAATTTTTCCCTTACCTTCGAGAACCTGATACTTACGGAACTCCAGGAACTCATTTACAGCACCAGCAAACTGTTGCATGGTAAACGGGATTTCTCTTTCAATCAAATCTTCCACATAATCAAAAAAGCCGCTCACAAGACGTTCCAACCTTCTGATCTCCTTTTCGGTCAGATAGTTCTTGGCTATAGCGACATCGCTTTTCAACACGCGACCGTCAGGTGAGTTTTTCCATGTCTGGAGTCCCATATGTTCCTTGGATGCATCGGCGTTAGCAGCGACAATTTCTGCAGCGGTCTGCCCAGTAATCGCAAAGTGGAACTTGTTCTGTACAGTCGCATAGAATTCCTGGGTAACCTCGGAATCCTTATTGTAATCAAAACTGCATTCAGCAAAAATATCGGTAATCTGCTGCCAAATTCTGCGTTCGCTTGCTCGGATCGAACGCACTCGTTCCAGCAATTCACGGAAATAGTCTGCGCCAAAAGCGTTTTCACCCTGCTTCAGGCGTTCATCATCCAAGACAAAACCCTTGCGGATGTATTCCTTGAGAATGCCAGTCGCCCAAATGCGGAACTGCGTTGCGCGAGCAGAACTGATGCGATAACCTACAGAAATGATGGCATCGAGGTTGTAGAACGCTATTTTTCTTTTGACAGATCTCGCACCTTCTTGCTGAACTACCGAGATTTCCTCGGTAGTTGAATCCTTCGAAAGTTCCCCATCTTCATACACATTCTTCAGATGCAATCCAACATTGTCTGAAGAACAGCCAAACAGTTCCCCCATGGCCTTTTGCGTAAGCCAAATAGTTTCATCCTTCACCAAGGCGTTCACCTTGACATCTTCGTCAGGTGTGCTGTACATAAGGAACTGCAACTGTTTTTGAATACTACTAGCCATCACTTCTCCTTTCCGTAGACAAGCGTATAACTACGGATGTTTACTGCACAAATATACACTAATGATTGAAAAATGTCAAGAAGCTGCGCAAATAAAAAAGACCCACCGTGGTCCGCTCTTATTGCTAAGATCGCGTGGTGGGTACGATTACCGGGAATCTACTCTCCATCAAAAAAACTAAGGTCTTAATGCGTTAAATGTTTAACTTCTTTGAAAGACTTGATTTCGTCAGCCAGAACTTTCTGCAGTTCTTCCTTTGGCAACAGCAATTGATAATCAGCAACTCCAATTGGCTTGCCAATACCATCGAGCGAAAGTTCAACTTCAACATTATCTTTTGTTGCACAAAGAATAATACCGACCGAACGATTTTCACCCTCCCCGCGCTCCAGGCGGTCAAGCAATGAAAGATAATAGTTGGCGATTTCTAATCGCTAACGCATAATGTTGAACTTTTTCAAAAGATACTCATTTGGTGTTAGGTAGTCAAGCCTTTTTCTTGGTCTATTGTTCA